>DATCXE010000282.1:0-8086 GCA_036565985.1 Bradyrhizobium sp. | reverse complement strand
TGGTTGCGGCGATCGATCAGCGTGATCTCGACCGGTGCGCCGGCAAGACCGAAGGCGGCTTCCAGTCCGCCGAAACCTGCGCCGACGATGACCACGCGGTGGGGCTGTTTCGGCGCTGTCATCATGGTCGCGGCCTCGGTTTCAAATGTCTGCGGCTGATTGATTATGTAATCATTCGGCGCTCCGGGTCCAAACGTGCTTGCCAATCGGTCGATAGTGAGCGCGCATCAACGGCGATTTCGGCAGTCGAGAACGCATGGTCTCAGCGAATCTTTTCGGAATCGAGGCGGAGGCGTTCGAACCTGTTTCGGCCGTGCATAGCACCCAGTCGCAGACGGCGCCTTTGCCTTGCTCGGCCGGGCGGCTTGGGCGCCGACGACTGCGACAATCGTTGCCTACGCAACCGGCATTATAATTCTTGCCATCGCCGCCATCTGCGAATTATGGTGCAGGCCGCTGGGGTATGGGCCGAAGGTTCTAAGCGGGGCCGCCGGTTCATGCTTGCCGCTGCCCGGCTATTTCGCGCACAAAACACCTCACCGGATAAGAGGCGCGCGGAACAGGCGCGGCCCGTCGCGAAGCGGCGGGCTTGGTTCGATAACGAGGAGGGGAGTGATTATGAAGAAGGCATTCTGGCTGGCGGGCGCGACGGTTCTGGCGCTGGCACAGCCCGCGTCCGCAGGCGACACCATCAAAATCGGCTTTGTCTCGACCTTCAGCGGCCCGACCGCCGTGATCGGCAACGACATGCGCAACTCGTTCGAGCTGGCGCTCGACCATCTGGGCCGCAAGATGGGCGGCAAGCCGGTCGAGGTGATCTATGAGGACGACGGCCAGAAGCCCGACGTCGGCAAGCAGAAGACCGAAAAGCTGATCCAGTCCGACAAAGTCGATTTCATCGCCGGCTACATCTGGTCGAACGTGCTGCTGGCCTCGCTGAAGACCGCGGTCGATTCCAAAACCTTCCTGATCTCGGCCAATGCCGGCCCCTCGCAACTCGCCGGCGAACTGTGCTCGCCTTACGTGTTCTCGACCTCCTGGCAGAACGACCAGACCCCGCAGGCCGTGGGCACCTATATGAACCAGAAGGGCGTCAAGTCGGTGTTCCTGATCGGCCCGAACTATGCGGCGGGCAAGGACATGCTGGCCGGCGTCAAGAGCACGTTCAAGGGCGAGGTGGTCGGCGAGGAATACACGGTGTGGCCGAGCCAGCTCGACTTCTCCGCCGAACTGACCAAGGCGAAGAACTCCAAGGCCGAGTCGATCTTCGTGTTCTATCCGGGCGCTGCAGGCGTGCAGTTCCTCAACCAGTATGCGCAGGCCGGCATCAAGGCGCAGATCCCGCTCTATACGGCTTTCACCATCGACGAACTGTCGCTGCCGCTGCAGAAGGAAAACGCGCTCGGCGTTCCCGGCGCCCAGCAGTGGGTCAACGACCTGCCGTTCCCCGAGAACAAGAAGTTCGTCGAGGACTATCGCAAGAAGTACACCGGCCTCCGCCCGACCTTCTACGGCGCGCAGTCCTATGACGCCGCGAACCTGATCAACAGCGCGGTGGTCGCCGTGAAGGGCGACACGTCGAAGAAGGACGAGATGCGGGCCGAGATGAAGAAGGTGAACTTCAAGTCGGTGCGCGGCCCGTTCAAATACGGCAACAACCAGATCCCGATCCAGAATTTCTACCTGCAGGACGTGGTCAAGGGCGCCGACGGCCAGCTCTCGCTCAAGACGGTGGCCACCATCGTCAAGGACGACCAGGACCGCTTCCACGAAAAATGCCCGATGAAGTGATGGTTGGCATGGCCGGTGCATGATCTCGCGCACGTCGCCCTCGGGCTTGACCCGGGGGCAGTTCGCGAAAGATCATCCGCCCAATAAAAAACTGGCGGCGGCGCAGATGTGCTGCCGCTGTTTTGTTAGGTACAGAGAGTAGTCCAGGGGGCCATGCTCGTCCTTATCGAACAATCGCTGAACGGCCTGCAGTTCGGCCTGTTGCTGTTCCTGCTGGCGGCCGGCTTGACGCTGGTGTTCGGCATCATGGACTTCGTCAACCTGGCGCACGGCTCGCTCTACATGATGGGCGCCTATTTCGCCGCCACCTTCGTGGCATGGACGGGCAGTTTTGTGCTCGGCATCCTGCTGGCGCTCGGCGCGACGCTGCTGCTCGGCATCGTGCTCGAATTCGTCGCGCTGAGACATCTCTATGGCCGCGACCATCTCGATCAGGTGCTGGCCACCTTCGGGCTGATCCTGTTTTTCAACGACGCGGTGCGGCTGATCTGGGGCCCGGCCGGCCTCGCGCTGCCGCTGCCGGCCTGGCTGACGGTGCCGGTGCAGATCATCCCCGGCGTGTTCTATCCGGCTTATCGATTGTCGATCATCGTGGTCGCGCTCGCGGTCGCAGCGCTGCTGTATATCGTGGTGATGCGGACCCGCATCGGCATGCTGATCCGCGCCGGCGCTTCGAACCGCGAAATGATCGGCGCGCTCGGCATCAACATCAAGCTGCTGTTCACGCTGGTGTTCGGGCTTGGCGCGGCGCTCGCCGGCCTCGCCGGGCTGATGCAGGCGCCGATCCTCACGGTGCAGATCGGCATGGGCGAGAACATCCTGATTCTTGCCTTCGTCATCATCGTCATCGGCGGCATCGGCTCGATCCGCGGCGCGTTCCTGGCCGCGATCTTCGTCGGCATGATCGATACGCTCGGCCGCGCCTTCCTGCCTGACCTGCTGCGCACCGTGCTGAGTTCCGCCGCCGCCTCGACCGCGGCGCCTGCGCTGTCGTCGATGCTGATCTACCTGTTGATGGCGATCGTGCTGGTGCTGCGTCCGGAGGGGCTGTTTCCGGCCGCCAAGCGATGAAATTTCAACTCAACGTCCGCAATGTCGTCGTGGCGCTCATCGTGCTTGGCCTGCTGTTGCTGCCGGTCTATTCGGCGCTATCGGGCAACATCTTCATCCTGACGCTGTTCACCCGCATCGTCATCTTCGCGCTCGCCGCCGCCAGCCTCAACCTCATCATGGGCTATGGCGGCATGATGAGCTTTGGCCACGCCGCCTATCTCGGCATCGGCGGCTATGCGGTCGGCATCCTGGCCCATGAAGGTATCGGATCGGGTTTCATCCAGTGGCCGGTGGCGCTGGCGGCATCGGCGCTGTACGCGCTGGTGATCGGCGCGCTGTCGCTGCGCACCCGCGGCGTCTATTTCATCATGATCACTCTCGCCTTTGCGCAGATGGCCTATTACATTGCCTCCGGCATGTCGCGTTACGGCGGCGACGACGGCCTCACCATCTACAAGCGCTCTACCTTCGGCGGCCTGATCGACCTGTCGAACCGCGTGCAATTCTATTATCTTTGCCTTGCCTGCCTGTTCGGCGGCATCTACCTGATCTGGCGCATCATCAATTCGCGCTTCGGCATGGTGGTGCAGGGCGTGCGTTCCAACGAGCAGCGCATGCAGGCAATCGGCTATCATGCCAACAGATATCGTCTCGTCTGTTTCGTCATCTCGGGCACCATCTGCGGTCTTGCCGGTGCCTTGCTGGCGAACAATACCGATTTCATCAGCCCGGCCACGATGTACTGGACTCGCTCCGGCGAACTCATGGTGATGGTGGTATTCGGCGGCATGGGCTCATTGTTCGGGCCGGTGCTCGGCACCATCCTGTTCCTGCTGCTGGAAGAGCTGCTGTCGCAGTTCACCGAATACTGGGCGCTGATCATGGGCCCGCTGCTGCTGTTGATCGTGCTGTTCGCGCGCGGCGGTATCATGGGTCTGCTGGGGAGGTTGAGCCGTGGCTGATTCCTTGGCTGATCCCTTGCTTCGCGTCGAGAATCTCGTCCGGCGCTTCGGCGGTATTCTCGCCACCGACAATCTGTCGCTCGATGTAGCTCCGGGCGAACTGCACGCCATCATCGGCCCCAACGGCGCCGGCAAGACCACGCTGATCAGCCAGTTGACCGGGCAGTTGATGCCGAACTCCGGAACGGTTCAATTCGCCGGCCGCGACGTCACCCGGCTGCCGTCCTACCAGCGCAGCCGGCTCGGGCTGGCGCGCTCGTTCCAGATCACCTGCCTGCTGCCGGACTTCACCGCCGCCGACAATGTGGCGCTCGCCGCGCAAGCGCATGACGGACACTCCTTCCGCTTCTGGGGCAGCGCGCGCAAGGAACGGCATCTCCGCGAAGCGGCGCAGGCGGCGCTCACGCGAGTCGGGCTGGCGAAGCGCGCGGACGTCGTGGTGTCCGAACTCAGCCATGGCGAACAGCGCGAACTCGAACTCGCGGTGGCGCTTGCGACCAAACCGCAATTGCTGCTGCTCGACGAGCCGATGGCCGGCCTCGGCGTCACCGAATCCGCGCGCATGGTGGCGCTGCTGAAGGAGTTGCGGAAGGAAGTCACCATCGTGCTGGTCGAGCACGACATGGAGGCGGTGTTCGCGCTCGCCGACCGCATCACTGTGCTGGTCTATGGCCGCGTGATCGCCTCCGGCGATCCCGACGCCATCCGGAACAACGAGGAAGTCAAGCGCGCCTATCTCGGCGAGCAGCATGCGGTGACCAGCCATGGCTGAACAAAAAATGGCTGAAACCTTGTTGGAAATCGACGGCATTGAAACCTGCTACGGCCTCAGCCAGGTGCTGTTCGGCCTGTCGCTCTCGGTACGCGCTGGCGAGATGGTCGCGCTGATGGGCCGCAACGGCATGGGCAAGACCACCACCATCCGTTCCATCATGGGCATGACGCCGGCCCGTGCGGGCACCATCCGCTTCGCCGGCGAGAAGGTGCGCAGCCTGCCGTCGTACAGGATTGCAAAGCTCGGCATTGGCCTGGTGCCGGAAGGCCGCCAGATCTTTCCGAACCTGACGGTGTACGAGAATCTCGTCGCCGCCTCGGGCAATCGCGCCGGCAATTCCGATCCCTGGACCATCGAGAAAATCCACGCGCTGTTTCCGCGGCTCGCCGAGCGCGGCAACAACATGGGCGTGACGCTGTCCGGCGGCGAGCAGCAGATGCTGGCGATCGGCCGCGCGCTGATGACCAATCCCAAACTATTGATCCTGGATGAGGCCACCGAAGGCCTCGCGCCGCTGATCCGCGAGGAAATCTGGAATTGCCTGTCGATGCTGAAGGGCCGCGGGCAATCGGTGCTCGTCATCGACAAGAACGTCGCCAACCTCTCCCGCATCGCCGACCGCCACTACATCATCGAGCGCGGGCGGACGGTGTGGAGCGGCACCAGCGAGCAGTTGATAGCGGAGCCGGATCTGCAGCACAGGTATCTGGGGATTTAGAGGACTATCTCCGTTGTCGTCCCTGCGAACGCAGGGACCCATACCGCGTGATCTATCGATTTAGAACGCTGTTTGACGACCTTCCGTAACCAATAACATTTGTGGTTATGGGTCCCTGCGTTCGCAGGGACGACGAGAGAGCGCGGCCGTCCCTCAAAACATCTCGAAGTATTCGCGGTGCTCCCAGTCCGAGACCTCGGCCTGGAAACGCTCGATCTCCGCGTTCTTGATGTGGACGTAGTAATCCACGAATTCCGCGCCGAGCGCCTGCCGGAAGAACGGATCGTCGTTCAACGCGAAAACCGCCTCGCGCAAACTCTTGGGCAGCAACGCCGCCTTGGTCTCGTACGGCGTATCCGCCGACGGTCCCGGATCGAGCTTGCGATCGACGCCGTCGAGGCCGGAGAGAATCTGTGAAGCCATGTAGAGATAGGGATTGGCCGCCGGCTCGCCGATCCGGTTCTCCAGCCGCGTCGCGCTGTCACCCGGTCCGCCGAGCACTCGGATCATGACGCCGCGGTTGTCGCGGCCCCAGATCGCGCGGTCGGGTGACAGCGAGTAGGAGCGGTAGCGCTTGTAGCCGTTGATGGTCGGCGTCGTGAACACGGCCGACGCGCGCGCGTGCTCCAGCAGGCCGGCGAGATAGGCTCGCCCGAACGGGCTCAGCGCCTCGCCCTTGTCGCTGGCCATGAACGCATTCGTGCCATCGGCGCGCGACACCAGCGATTGATGCAGGTGCCAGCCGGAGGCGAATACATTGGGCAATTTCGGCCGGCACATGAAGGTCGCGTGATAACCGTGGCGGCGGGCGATCTGCTTTACGGCCGAGCGGAACAAAACCATGTTGTCAGCGGGCGTAAGTCCGCTGGTCGGCGCAAAAGTGAATTCGCACTGGCTCGGGCCGAACTCAACCTCGACCGATCGCAGCGGCAGGCCGAGCGCCAGCACATCGCGGCGGATGATTTCCAGCGCCGGCTCCATCTGGTCGTAGCGCTGTTCGGTCAAATATTGATAGCCGTGCGAGAGCAGGCTGACGGAGGGCGGACGTCCGGGTTGTCCCGCGTCTTCCGGCGCCATGTGGGCGTCTTCGAGCCTGAACAGGTGGAATTCGACCTCCAGCCCCGCGACGAAATCGTAGCCGCGTTGTCCGAGCTTTTCGAGAACCGACCGGTATAGATTTCGCGTGGCAAACGGCACCGGGCGGCCGTCGTTGAAATAGAGATCGCACAGCAGCCAGCCCGTCGTCGGCGCCCATGGCAGCACGCGAAACGTCGTCGGATCCGCCACCATCAGCACGTCGGCGGCGCCTTCCATCTCCTTCATGCCAAAGCCGCCGCCCGATGTGAACACCGGGAACACCGTCTTGTGCGAGGTGTCCTTGGCGAGCATCGTGGTGGTGATGGAGCAGCCGCTTTCGAGCGAAGCAATGGCCTCGCTGGCCACCAGCGTCTTGCCGCGCAGGATGCCGTGCTGGTCGGGGAATGACAGCCGGATGACTTCGAGATTTTTCTCTTCGACGATTTTGCGCAGGCGGCCGGCGGCTTCCTGCTGTTCTTTCGACCAGAGACCGTGGCGTTCGACGAAACTCAACGCGTCATTCCCCTATCTTCCGTCATTCCGGGGCGATGCGTAGCATCGAACCCGGAATCTCGAGATTCCGGGTCTGGTCCTTCGGACCATCCCGGAATGACGGTGCCACACACATCACTCCGCCGCCGACAGATGCCGGATCTTGCCGGCGATCTCGCTCGGCACCGGCGCGGCCCACGGCGCGCCGCGGCGGCGTTTCACGTCGACTTCCATCCAGTAGATTTCCCAGCCTAACGTCGGTCCGATACCGTCCATCGTCGCCGGCCCCTGGATGCTGCGCGCATGGGCCGCGTCCAGAAACAGCATCGGCTTCTCGCCGCCGGAGACCTTCTCGATCTCCTGCCGCAGCAGGCGGCGATACTGCACGATCGCCTTGTCCGAGGTGCCGAGATGCTCGTTGGTGCGGTCCTGGATCGCGCCCATCGATTCCACCGCCCACTGGTCGTGGACGTTGATGTCGGTCCCCATGCCGGTATAGGTCTCGGTCGCCTGTTCGTGCGGATCGAAACCGTAATCGTTGCTCTTGTTCTTGCGCGATTTGTAATCCGGCAACTCGTACAATTCGAGGCGCTGGTCGCGCATCTTCTTCCTGTCGACCGGCGTCGAATACGAAGTGAAGATCGCGTACCAGTAGCAGTTCTCGTCGTCGATGGGCACGTGCCACTGCGTAATCGTCATCTCCGTGCTCATCGGGATGACGAAGCCGTGCGGGAAAAGCTGGTTGGTGACGCGAACGTGCGTCCGCTCCTCGTCGATCTCGCGCAGCGCGATCAGGCGAAGGCCGTATTCGGTGTGCTCGACATTGATGATCGGGTTGTCGTACTCGCGCAGGATTTTCGTCATCGGCATGTCGGAGCCTGCAGAAGCGCCGCGGAACTGCTTGCCGTAGGCGGTGGACGTGTCCTCGTCCTCGAAGAAGCGATGCAGGAACGAGGCGTGCGCCGGATCGATGCCGACTTCGAGCGCCTGCAGCCAGTTGCAATTCATGTGGCCCTTGAACGCGAACGTGTGGCTGTCGGGCGCGACGAAGCAGTCGATCTCCGGAAACGCCGGCGGCTCGCCTTCGCCGAGATAAGCCCAGAGGATGCCGCTCTTCTCGACCACTGGATAGGAGCGCTGCCTGATGCCCTGGCACAGCTTGGAGTCCTTCGGTTCGGCAGGCGTTTCCAGGCATTGGCCGGATACATCGAACAGCCA
>DATCXE010000270.1:0-26188 GCA_036565985.1 Bradyrhizobium sp. | reverse complement strand
CATCGTCCACGCGGCGCCTGCAGCCGTCGAGCATCTCGCAAGGCTTGGTGTCGCCTTCGACCGCCGGCCCGACGGCGGCTGGCGGCTTGGCCTCGAGGCTGCCCACGGGCGCAACCGGATCGTGCACGCGACCGGCGACGGCACCGGGAGAGAGATCATGCGCGCACTGATCGCAGCCGTGCGCCGCTGTGCGTCGATCACGTTGCTCGAAGGCGTCGAGGCACGGAGCCTGATTGTGGAGGACAATGCGATCAAGGGCGTCCTCGCGGTCAACGCCAACGGCCCGATGGCGATCGACAGCGGCCGCGTCGTGATCGCCACAGGAGGGATCGGCGGGCTGTTTCTGGACAGCACCAATCCTGCCGGCTGTTTTGGTCAGGGGCTGGCGCTGGCGGCGCGCGCGGGCGCACAGCTTTCCGACCTCGAATTCATCCAGTTTCACCCGACCGCTTTCGACGGACCGCAGCGGCCGATGCCGCTGGTCACCGAGGCCGTACGCGGTGATGGGGCGATTTTGATCGACGACACCGGGCAACGCTTCATGGCGGACCAGCCGGGAGCTGAGCTAGCGCCCCGCGACATCGTCGCGCGCGCGGTCTGGCGTCGTCGCGCCGAAGGGCACCGCGTGTTCCTCGATGCGCGGAAACATCCGGGAGCGGAATTTGCAAAACGCTATCCCGTCATCTCCGCGTTCTGCAAAATGGCCGGCATTGATCCCGCCACCGATCCGATTCCAGTCCGGCCGGCGGTGCATTATCACATGGGCGGCATATCCGTTGACATCGAGGGCCGCAGCAGCGTGAACGGCCTGTGGGCCTGCGGCGAAGTCAGCCGCACGGGGTTGCATGGCGCCAACCGGCTCGCCAGCAACTCGCTGATGGAAGCGATCGTCTGTGCGCGATGGGTTGCAGAGAGCATTCAGGGTGCAGGCCGCCGCCCGCTGAGAGCACGCGTCACCCATGCGCCGCCGCCCGCTTCCGACCCATCAGCCGTGAGGTCAATACTTTCTCAAAGCCTCGGCGTGCTCCGCGACCGGCACGGGATCGAACGCGCGATCCGCAGCCTCTATCCGATCGCAACAGCCCGTGGCGCGGCAGCGGATCCCGCGCTGGTCGGATTGATGATCGCCGTCGCCGCCTGGCGGCGCGAGGAAAGCCGCGGCGGACACTACCGGAGCGATTTCCCCGACGCCCTCGCGCTGGCCTTGCCGTCAGCCATCTCGCTAGCGGATGCGCTCGACGCCGCGCCTGACATCGTTGACACCAAATCCCTTTCTGTCGGGAGTGCCCAGCCGTGAGCCTTACGCCGCTTCTGCCGCTCATGTACGAGCCGCTGGTTCGAACCGCCCTGCTTGAAGACCTCGGGCGCGCGGGCGACATCACCGCCGATGCGATTGTGCCGGCCGACAGGCACGCCTCGCTCGTCTTGCGCGCGCGTCAGCCAGGCGTCGTGGCCGGGCTCGACATCGCCCGCAGCACCTTTCAGATCGTCAACCCTGCGATCCGGCTCGACGCCGAACGGCCCGACGGCAGCGTGGTGGCGCCCGGCGACGTGATTGCGACCATCGAGGGGCCAGCGCGCGCCCTGTTGACCGGCGAGCGGACGGCGTTGAATTTTCTCTGCCATCTGAGCGGCGTCGCGACCGCGACGGCCTCGCTGGTTTCAGCCGCGCACGGCACCAGGGCGCGTATCGTCTGCACCCGAAAGACGACGCCCGGATTGCGCGCGCTGGAGAAATACGCCGTGCGCGCCGGCGGCGGCAGCAACCACCGGTTCGGCCTCGACGATGCCGTTCTGATCAAGGACAACCACATCGCACTTGCGGGCGACATCCGCACCGCGATCGGGCGGGCAAAGGCGCATGCCGGGCACCTCGTCAAGATCGAGGTCGAGGTCGACACGCTTGCTCAGCTCGAACAGGCTCTCATGATTGGCGTGGATGCGGTCCTGCTCGACAACATGACCGTCGAACAGCTTTCGGAAGCCGTGAGGATGACGGCGGGCAAGGCGATCACGGAAGCTTCCGGCCGCATTACGGCTGAGACCGCCAAGGCGATCGCCGCCACCGGCGTCGACCTGATCTCGGCCGGCTGGCTGACCCACAGTTCCGCTGCGCTCGATATCGGGCTCGATTACCTGGAGTTCAGTTCGGCCGGGAATTGAACAGCGCAACCGGCGCTGAGCTCAAGGCATTACTCGGCCGGCCGAACCGCGGCCTTTTTTTCCTCGCGCATCAGCCGGTTGTTGCGCTGGACGATGGAATAGGTCGCAAGTGCAAACAGTATCACCAGAAGCTGGATCGACAGCGCTTCCATCGACGGATTAAGGCCGATCGCGCTCAGGAACGCAGAACCCTTCACCTCGGTGACCGTAATGATTGCCTGCTCCTGGAACTCCTGCACGGCCTCGCCGATGAATTTGATCGCCATCGCGAACAGGAACGCGGATGTGATGATGAACAGCGGCCGCAATGGCAGCTTCCGGGCAATCAGGTTGATGAAATAGAACAGCACGACAAGGCCAGCCGCCGCCGCGGCGAGGCCGGCGAACAGACCCGCGCTCCAGCCACCTTCGGTCTTGGCGAGGGCGTTGATGAACAGCACGGTCTCTGCGCCCTCGCGAAACACTGCAAAGAAGGCCAGCGCGCCGACCGCCCATATCGTATCCTGTGAAAGCGCCTGATCGGCCTTGTGCGCGAGGTAATCCTGCCATCCACGGGGATCCTGCTTCACCATCAGCCAACCGCTGACGTAGAGCATCAGGGCGGCAGCAAGCAGAATGATAAAGCCTTCCAGGACGTCGCTGTGGTCGCCCGAGTTCAGCACCGCAAACAACCAGGCCGCAACAAAACTGGCCACAACGGCGGCGAGCGCGCCGGCATACAGCGCCTTGATGCGATGACCGGCGCCGGCCCTGGTGAGATAGCCCGCGAGCGCTGCGATCACCAGCATGGCTTCGAGCCCCTCGCGAAGCAGAATAACGGCGGCCTGAATGAATGCTGACGACATGGAACGGGACCTGATTTTTGTCCGTTTTATCGCCCAGACGATTCAAGTAAAGCCGGCTCTCGTCACACAAACACGTCAGCGTGATCGCGGGGCAAGAAAACCCTGCAAAATGGGCACTTCCTGAAATTGCGACAGATTAGAATTGTTCAATTTCAGCCGGGTTGCCCGACCGGCACGGCCAGCTTCTGCCGACCCTGCCCGACGCGGCGCGCGACCAGGCGGTCGGTCTGCAGGACCGCCAGCGTCAACACCACGATTGCAACCGCCTGATGCGCCAGCGCGAGATCGATCGGCACCTGGTGCAGCAGCGTGAGGATGCCGAGAACGGCCTGCAGGGTGATCGCAGCCACCAGCCACCATGCGCCGGCGATCACGGCAGCACCTGCGCGCGAGCGCACCGTGTCGATCGCATGCAGCAGCGCCAGCGCCAGCAGCGCATAGGCGGTCATGCGGTGCTCGAACTGAACCGTGAGCGTGTTATCGAACAGGTTCCGCCACCACGGTTCCTCAAAGAACAGACGCGCCGCCGACGGAATCAACGCACCATCGATCTCCGGCCAGGTGTTGTACACCCTGCCCGCGCGCAGGCCGGCGACCAGCGCGCCGAAATAGATCTGCAGGAACGTCAATCCCAGCAATACGACGCCGGTTATCTTCAATCGCGGCGGCGCAGCGGCGTGCGGGCGCGCGGTCAACCGTCGCAACGTCCAGACGATCGCTGCAAAAATGATGAGGGCCAGCATCAGATGCGCCGCCAACCGATACTGGGAAACTTCGGTCCGGTGCGAAAGGCCCGATGCGACCATCCACCAGCCGACTGCGCCCTGCAGCGCTCCGAGGCCGAAGATCAGCCACAGCCGCCGCTTCAATTCGCTGCTCAGCGCGCCGCGCCACAGGAAGAACAGGAACGGCAGCAGGTAGACCGCGCCGATCACGCGCCCGAGCAGCCGATGGCTCCATTCCCACCAGAAGATGGTCTTGAACTCGGAGAGGCTCATGCCGGCGTTGAGTTCGCGATATTGCGGAATCGACTTGTAGCCCTCGAAGGCCTGCGCCCATTGCGCCTCGTTGAGCGGCGGCAGCGTGCCGGTGACGGGCTTCCACTCCACGATGGACAATCCGGACTCGGTCAGCCGCGTGGCGCCGCCGACCAGCACCATGAGCGCGATCAGGGCGGCGACCGCGATCAGCCACCATTTGACGGCGGCAGGTAGCGGGGTGTCGCGGGCGGAACTGGCGGTCATTCACCTGTCTCGAAGCTGCCCGGAGCTGCCCGGAGAGCGTGCTTGATTGAATTGGCGCGCCCCTTATAGTCCGCCCCTCCCCGCGCGCAACCTGCCACGAGCGACATATATCCGCCATGACGATACGCACCCGCAAATTCTTCGGAACCATCGCACTGCTGGTGCTGGTCGTGGTGTGGTCGCTGATGGGAATGACGATCGCGCAGACGCCGTGGCTTGCCCGTTCCGGTCTGCTGCAGGCGATCTTCTATGTCGTGGCGGGCCTGGGCTGGGTGCTGCCGGCGATGCCGATCATCAGCTGGATGTCGCGGCCGGACCGCCCGGCCTAGCGCCCGACGTCCCCGGCGGGCTTCACCGGCGCAAACATCACCCCGGACAGCAGCACGCGCATCATCCGCAGCGAGCGCTGCCGTCCGTCCCAGGCGACCCGCGGCAGCGCGTGCAGTTTGGTGTACCCCCTCGTCTCGACGACGCCCGGGATCGCCGAGACCGCGCTTGCGAACCCTGCTTCCTGCACCATGCCGATGTGCTCGCGGCGCCAGGAATCCCGGTCGCCGAAAGGATAGGCGAAATGCCTGATGTCGCGCTGCAAGGCGGTCTGCATGACGGCCTTGCCCATCGCGATCTCGCGCTGCGCATCGACCGCGCGCAGGTTCGACAGCACCGGATAGTTCACGGTCGCGCTGCCGATCGTCACCAGCGGATCGGCGGCAAGTGTGGTCAGGTCCTCCCAGTCCATCGACGGGCCACGCGACAGCGCTGCAAGGTCGACGGAATAGCGCGTGCAGAGATCGTTGATCGCGAAGGTGAGATCCTGCGGCGGCAGCGTATGCATCCAGCTCTCCAGAAAATCCCAGGTTTGATATTTCTCCGATGTGGTACCTGTGCCAAATCGCCGCTCCTTGCGGTCGATCACCAGGCTGATGCGTGGCTCTTGCGCGATCAGGTCTTCCAGTGCGAACCACCAGGCTTCGCCGAGCCCGTCCGGAAACGCGGTCGGCAGGTAGACCGTGAAGGGCACGCCGTGCTTCGAGAGCACCGGATAGGCCGATGCGATGACATCCTTGCAACCGCCGTCGAAGGTCAGGCAGGCAAATCGATTGGGCTGGGGCAGCGTGACCGCGCGGCGGCATGCCTCGTCCATCGAGACCAGATCGAATTGCCAGCGCTTCAGCGCACAGATGACCCGGTCGAGAAATTGCGGTGTGATCTCGCGCCACCGGTTCGGCTGGAACCGCTCGGCGCGGCGCGGCCGCACGCGCTCGAACCGCAGGATGATTCCGGCGCCGCCGGTCTGCCGCTGCTTCAGTCTGAAATAGCCGCTGAAATAAGCGAGCTCCATGCGCGCGCGCTGCAGGATCCCGATTTCCGACACCAAGGTTTCGCCCCCAACTGCGGCCGCGCGGTCCCAGGCCCGGCCGGAACTACCATTACTCTTTGTTGACGTTTCCCTGCGAAGGTCGGCGAAAGCCACAATTGTAAACATTTCATATAACACGGGCTCTGCGATGACCATGGCTGCCGCGATTGAAGACCGCACAGCGGATGCAAACGCGTGGTCGACGGCAAGCCGCATCAAGAGCGTCGATATCGTGCGCGACCTCGCGGCTGCCGAGGCAGTCTGGCGCAGCCTCGAAGGCCCGCAAGCATCGTTCACACCGTATCAGCGCTTCGACTTTCTCAAGCCATGGCAGGCTAGCGTCGGCGCACGTGAGGGCGTTGCTCCCTTCATCGTGATCGCCTTCGACGCCGACCGCCACCCGCTGCTGCTGTTGCCGCTCGCGCTCAGGCACGCCTACGGCGCGCGCTGCGTCGGTTTCATGGGCGGCAAGCATTCGACCTTCAATATGGCGCTGTGGGATCATGATTTCGCCGCAACCGCGACATCCGGCGATCTCGACGGCCTGATATCGGCCATATCGCAGCGCTCCGAAGCCGACGTCCTCGCGTTGCATCAGCAGCCCGCCCGCTGGCGCGACCTGCCCAATCCGTTCGCGCTGTTGCCGCATCAACCCTCCGCCAACGATTGCCCGTTGCTGACGATGGAGCCCGGTGCCGCGCCCACCGCCCTGATCAGCAACTCGTTCCGCCGCCGCCTCAAGGGCAAGGAGCGCAAGCTGCAGGCCCTGCCCGGTTATCGCTCCTACGTCGCTTCGACCGAGGCCGACATCACGCGGCTGCTCGACTGGTTCTTCCGCGTCAAGCCGCTGCGCATGGCCGAACAGAAGCTGCCCAACGTGTTCGCCGATGCCGGCATCGAGGATTTCGTCCGCTGCGCCTGCACCACGAAGCTCGCCGACGGCAGGCACGCCATCGATATTCACGCGCTGGAATGCGACGAGGAAGTCATCGCGATCTTTGCAGGCGTCGCCGACGGCCATCGCTTCTCGATGATGTTCAACACCTACACGATGTCGTCGAATTCGAAATACAGCCCCGGCCTGATCCTGATGCGCGACATCATCGATCACTACGCCGCGCAGGATTATCGCGCGCTCGACCTCGGCATCGGATCGGACGATTACAAGCGGCTGTTCTGCAAGGGCGACGAACCGATCTTCGACAGCTTCATACCGCTCAGCCAGCGCGGCAAGTTCGCCGCCGGCGTCATGTCCGGCCTCAACCGCACCAAGCGGCTGGTGAAGCACAATCCGGCGCTGCTCGAAATGGCGCAGAAACTCCGCAGCGCATTCAGCTGAATCAGTGTCAGACCTCATCCTGAGGAGGCGCGAAAGCGCCGTCTCGAAGGATGAATGGCACAAGCTGGGCCACACGAGACGCCGCTGCGCGGCTCCTCACCATGAGGGTCTAGCGATTTCCGCGACTCCGAACGTTCTTCACGCCGCCACCACGCGCGGGCCCGGCTCGCCCGGATCGAAATCCTCGCACGGCTTCTCCAGGATCGTCACCTCCGAGAAGCCGACCTCCGTGAGCTGATCGCACATCAGCGTACGTGCCTCCGGCGACATCGACACATCAGGGACCAGCACCGCACGCGCCTGCGACATCAGCAGGTCCGCCGGCAGATCGGAAGCCGAACCGGCGTCCAGCAGCACATGGTCATAGACCTGCAGCAGCGCGTCGATCGCGAGCGCCAGCCGTGGCGACTGCAATTTGGCGCGATCAAAGCCGGGTCGTCCAGCGCTGACGAGATGGGCACGCGACAGCCGGTCCCTGGTGATGATCTGCGTAAACGACGCTTCGCCCTGCATCAGTTCGGCAAGTCCGGGCGCGACCGGATCGACTGACGCCGCGCTCATCAGCGGCGAGGACGCCGAAAGATCGATCATGACGACTTTCGCCTGCCGTGCCATCAGGCGCGCCAGTGTCAGCGCGGTCCGCGTGATGCTCTCGCCCGATGCGGTACCGAGCACGGTTACCTTGCGCGCCGCGACGCCGGCGCCGACGACATCGTCTGCCAGTTGCTCGACTTCATCGGTCTCCGGCGCAATCTCCGTGACGGGAACATCCGCAGGCGATTCACTCGAGGCCAGTTCGGGAGCGTCGTCGGCCTCGACGACGCCAACAACTGGAAGCTCCGGCACGATCGCCGGCGCGCGCTCAAAATGGGGAGGATCCGCCATGACGACCCCCACCGGCGACCCGAAGGCAGTCGAGGCTCGCGGCGCCGTCATGCGCAGCAATTCACCCGTTGCGATGGCGCCGCAGGTGAGCAGCAAGGTCGCGAGCGTCGCGATCAGCACGATCGGCAGCTTCTTCGGATAGGCCGGCGTATTGGAGACGGTGGCGCGCGAGATGATGCGGCCATCGGCCGGCGCCGCCTCGATGTTCTCGCGGGTATTGGCCTCGCGATATTTGGCGAGATAGGATTCCAGCAGGTCGCGCTGCGCCTTCGCCTCGCGTTCAAATGCACGGAGCTGCACATCCTGGCCGTTGGTCGAGGATGCCTGCTTCTTCAACTGATCGAGGCTCGCCACCAGGCCTTCTACCCTGCCGCCGGCGATGCGCGCATCATTGTCCAGCGAGCGGGACACCTTGCCCGCCTCCTCGCGCAACTGGCGATCAAGATCGGCAAGCTGCGCTTTCAATTCCTTGATGCGGGGATGGCCGTCGAGCAGCGTCGAGGATTGCTCGGCAAGCTGGGCCCGCAGCGTCACCCGCTGCTCGGAGAGCCGGCGGGTCAGTTCGGAATTGAGCACCTCGGAAGCCTCGATCGGCTTGCCGCTCTGGAGCATTTCCTTGATCAGCCGCGCCTTCGATTCCGCATCCGACTTCAGCGCGCGGGCGTTGTTCAGCTGCGTGTTGATCTCGCCCATCTGCTGGTTGGACAGCGTGGTGTTGTTGGTGCCGACGAACAGGCTCGACTTCGAGCGGAATTCTTCAGCACGCGATTCGGCTTCCGCGACCTTCTTGCGCAGGCTCTCGATTTCACCTGACAGCCACTGGCTTGCGGATTTCGCCTGCTGCTGCCGCGCGTCCTGCAACAGCACCAGGTAACCCTCGGCGATCGAGTTGGCGACACGCGCGGCCAGTTCGGGATCGCGTGACTGGAATTCGACGACGATGACGCGGGATTTGTCGACCGCATAGGCTGTGAAGCGCTCGTAATAGGCTTCCAGCACGCGCTCTTCCGGCGTCAGCGAGAACGGATCGCGCCCGATGCCGAACAGGGCGAGCCACGACTTCAGCGGCGAGACCCCGCGCAGAACCGGATCGAACTCCGGGCGCTCGGCAAGCTTGTTCTTCCTGATGATCTCGCGAGCCAGATCGCGCGACTGCAGGAGTTGCACCTGGCTCGTCACGGCTTCGGCGTCGAGCGGGCTGCGCTCCTCGTTGCGCTCGCCGTTCGGCCGCAGGAACACGCTTTCCCGGCCGTCGATCAGAATCCGCGCTTCCGACTTGAACCGCGGAGTGACCATGTTGACCGCGACGAGCGACAGCACGAGGGCCAGCAGGGTTGGAAGGATGATCCAGCCGCGCTTGCGCATCAGCGCCTGGCCGAGCGCGAGCAGGTCCAGATCGCCGGTCGCCGAGGCCGCCGGCGGCATCGAGACGGAGGGCGCGGGCATTGCGACCGGCCGCTCCACCACCGCCTCGTCGTTGCCTGCACGCCAGAACGCCAAACGCATCGCTCACTCCCGCGGACGCCACCGCGCCACTCCGGCCGATTACACTCCATTAAGGTTGCCGCCGGGTTAATTCGCGCGGTTTGCCGCGGCTGACATGGCGCACCCCGCGACAGCGCGATCATTTTTTGTTAACCATGAATGCCCTTAATCCGACGGCTGCTTCTACAGGAATCCATTGATGCGAGGCGTGACCGTTTCATACCCACCCGTGGTTGTCGCACCTGCGATCGCAGGCTGCACGGGCGCCTGTCGCGGCCGCCGGTCCTGATCATGTCCGTTGTCGATAGCCGGCCGCTTCGTATCCTGCACGCGACGCGCGCGCCCGTTGGCGGCATCTTTCGCCATATCCTCGATCTCGCCAACGGCCAGGCCGATCGCGGCCATCACGTCGGCATCATGGCCGACAGCCTCACCGGCGGCGAACGCGCCGAGCAGGCGCTGGCGGAAATCGCGCCGCGCCTCAAGCTCGGCGTTCATCGCCTGGCCATTCGCCGCGAACCGCACCCGACGGATTTTCAGGTCTGGGCGCGCTTTCAGCGCTTCATCCGGCAATTGGAACCCGACGTGCTGCACGGCCACGGCGCCAAGGCCGGCGCCTTCATACGCATCAAGACCGCGTCCAGGGGCAAAATCAGGGTCTACACGCCGCATGGCGGCTCGCTGCACTATCCGCTGAGCACGCTCAAGGGCAACGTCTATGCCCGCATCGAGCGCGCGCTGATGAACGATACGGATCTGTTCCTGTTCGAAAGCGCGTTCGCGCGCGACACCTATCAGCGCATGATCGGCACGCCGAAGGGACTGGTGCGCTGCGTGTTCAACGGCGTCACCGCCGGCGAATTCGATCCGGTCGTGAAAGCCGAGGACGCCACCGACCTCGCCTATGTCGGCGAGTTCCGCCACATCAAGGGCGCCGACCTCCTGGTCGATGCGGTAGCGCGGCTGCGCGCCGACGGCCGACCGGTGAAGGTGACGCTCGCGGGCGACGGCGAGGAGACCGCAAGCATCAAGGCCCAGGTCGAGCGGCTCGGCCTCGGCGAAGCCGTGCGCTTCATCGGCCACGTCAAGGCACGCCATGGGTTCTCCAAGGGCTCGCTGCTCGTGGTCCCCTCCCGCGGCGATTCGATGCCCTATGTCGTGATCGAGGCCGCCGCCGCCGGCATCCCGATGGTCGCCGCCAATGTCGGCGGCATCCCCGAGATTTTCGGCCCCTTCCCTGATGCTCTGTTCGCTCCCGGCAATCCCGCCGCCATGGCTGACGCCATCGCCCGCGCGCTGGACGCCCCCGCCGCGACGCAGGAACGCGCCAAATCGCTGCGCGAGCGCATCTTCATGCACTTCTCCCAGAACGCGATGGTCGAAGGCGTGCTGGCCGGATACCGCGATGCGTTTGCCAATCGTTAACCGTTCTTTACCAACGTAACTGTTTCTTCCGATTTGTCCCGTAAGCCCGTGGTGTGGGAAATTCCGCACCGGCGAGCGCACGCCCATGTGCTTGCTCAAGAACGGATCAGGACAAGTGGATCAGATTAGCGCTCGCTCGATGCTAAGTGCCGCGGCTACGGCCACGATCAACGCCACCGCCGACCGGCCGCCGGTCGAACGGCGTCGCCGGCTGACGCCGGCGGCCCTTGCCGTCAGCA
Source organism: Bradyrhizobium sp. (assembly GCA_036565985.1). Taxonomy (GTDB): domain Bacteria; phylum Pseudomonadota; class Alphaproteobacteria; order Rhizobiales; family Xanthobacteraceae; genus Bradyrhizobium. The sequence continues at coordinate 15,203 of DATCXE010000270.1, read as the reverse complement.
ACCAGAAAGTTGGCCGCGCCTATTCGCCGATCGTGATCGCGGGCGCAGTTCGCCTCGCCGACTTCGTATTGCTGAGCGCAATCGGCATCGCGCTCTATGCCGCTTATGTCGCCCGCCTGAGCGGCTTCAACTGGGAATATCCCGCGGCGATCTTCGCCATGACGGCAACGGCCGTGATCTGCTTCCAGGCCGCCGACATCTACGAGGTCCAGGTATTCCGCGGCCAGCTTCGCCAGATGTCCCGGATGATTTCATCCTGGGCCTTCGTGTTCCTGCTGTTCATCGGCGCATCTTTTGTCGTCAAGCGCGGCGGCGATATTTCGCGACTGTGGCTCTCGGCCTTCTTCTTCGTTGGCCTGGCGGCGCTGGTGGCCGAGCGTGTACTCCTGCGATCCCTCGTTCGCCGCTGGGCGCGCCAGGGCCGGCTCGATCGCCGCACCATCGTGGTCGGCGCGGACGAGAGCGGCGAGCAGCTCGTAGAGGCGCTCAAGGCCCAGAATGATTCAGACATCGAAATGCTCGGCGTGTTCGACGACCGCAACGACGACCGCGCCATGGATACCTGCGCCGGCAGCCCGAAACTCGGCAAGGTCGACGACATCGTCGAATTCGCCCGCCGTACCCGCGTCGACCTGGTGCTGTTCGCGCTGCCGATCTCGGCGGAAACGCGCATTCTCGAGATGCTGAAGAAGCTGTGGGTGCTGCCGGTGGATATCCGCCTTTCCGCCCATACCAACAAGCTGCGCTTCCGTCCCCGCTCCTACTCCTATCTCGGCGAGGTGCCGACGCTCGACGTGTTCGAGGCGCCGATCACCGACTGGGATCTGGTGATGAAGTGGCTGTTCGACCACGTCGTCGGCTTTGCGATCCTGCTGCTGGCGCTGCCGGTGATGGGTCTGGTCGCGCTCGCGGTCAAGCTGGACAGCCCCGGCCCAGTGCTGTTCCGGCAGAAGCGGTTCGGCTTCAACAATGAGCGCATCGACGTCTTCAAGTTCCGCTCGATGTACCACGAGCATGCCGATCCGCTGGCCACCAGGGTCGTGACCAGAAACGACAGCCGCGTCACCCGCGTCGGCCGCTTTATCCGCAAGACCAGCCTCGACGAGTTGCCGCAGCTCTTCAACGTCGTGTTCAAGAGCAACCTCTCGCTGGTCGGTCCCCGTCCGCATGCCGTGCAGGGCAAGTTGCAGAGCCGGCTGTTCGACGAGGCCGTCGATGGCTACTTCGCGCGCCACCGCGTCAAGCCCGGCATCACCGGATGGGCGCAGATCAACGGCTGGCGCGGCGAAGTCGACACGGACGAAAAGATCCAGAAGCGCGTCGAATTCGATCTCTATTACATCGAGAACTGGTCGGTGCTGTTCGACCTCTACATCCTGCTCAAGACGCCGCTGGCGCTGATGACCAAGAACGAGAACGCCTATTGAGTTGAGAAAATAGCGGACGTCATTGCGAGGAGCGATAGCGACGAAGCAATCCATCTATCACCATGCGGCACCATGGATTGCTTCGCTTCGCTCGCAATGACGCAAGTGGCGGCTTCGTCGTCTTGTTGAGTTGCGTGAGTAAGTAATGGCGTATGCGGCGACAGCCGGGAATTCCCTCGTGCCGATGACGGCCGCGCCCGGCGTGCTTGCATTGCAGCGCGCAATGGTGTGGCTGACCGGCGCGTCCATTGCCATCGTCTTCATCGAGCCCTCCCCTTACGAACTGGCGACACTGGCCGCCACCGTGATCTTTTTCGCAACCGGCATGCGGATGCGGCTGGTGTTCATGCCGCTGCTGTTGCTGCTGTTCCTGGTCAACCTCGGCTACAGCATCAGCGCGGTCGCGGTGTTCGACCGGCCCGCTGTCCCGAACTGGGTCGCGACCTCCTGGTACATGGCGGTCACGGTCATCCTCTTCGCGATGGTGATCTCGGAGGACACCGCGGCACGGCTCGACATGCTGCGGCGCGGCCTCGTCGTTGGCGCGCTGATCGCGTCGATCGCGGGAATCGCGGGCTATTTCAACCTGATCCCCGGCGGGCGTGACCTGCTGACGCTGTACGACCGCGCCCGCGGCACCTACAAGGATCCGAACGTGTACGCCGCGTTCCTGGTCCTGCCGGCGCTGTTCACGCTGCAAAGCGTGGTCTCGGACAGGTTCGGCAAATCGCTCCGCAGTGCAATCGCGTTCGGCATCATATCGCTGGCCATTCTGCTGGCGTTCTCACGCGCGGCGTGGGGCATGCTGATCCTCACCTCCGCCTTGATGCTGGCGCTGATGGTGCTGACCAGCCGCTCGCAGTCGCAGCGCTCGCGCATCATCGTGATCGCGCTCGTTACCGTGGTGCTGGCGGCGGCGCTTGTCGCGGTATTGCTGTCGTTAGATACAGTCTCGCAACTGTTCAAGCAGCGCGCCAGTTTCGACCAGAGCTATGACGAAGGTCGGTTCGGCCGCTTCGGCCGGCACATCCTCGGCGCCGAGATGGCGCTCGGGCTGCCGTTCGGCATCGGGCCGCTGCAGTTCAACCGCTTCTTTCCGGAAGACACCCACAACTCGTTCCTGAACGCGTTCATGTCAGGCGGCTGGCTGTCCGGCGTCTGCTATCCCGCGCTGGTCTTCGTCACCGTCCTGACAGGCTTCCGTTATGTGTTTGTCCGCGTGCCGTGGCAGTGGACCTACCTGGCGATCTTTTCGGCGTTTCTCGGCACGGTGGGTGAAGGCTTCATCATCGACACCGACCATTGGCGGCACTTCTGGCTGATGCTGGGCGTGATGTGGGGCATGTTCGTCGCCGCCGAGCGCTGGAAGAAGGCGCACGCCAATCCAGCGCTCAGAGAGCCATCCAGAGTTTCCTGAAGTCCTATTTTTCAACGCCAAACGTCAGGCCGGCATGATCGACCAGACGCTTGATCAATTTGTGCTGCATCGCCGCCCCCGGCGTCCAGATTCCGGCTGGAACTTCCGGCGTGTCCCGCAGCAGACAGATCGCGCATTCGGAGATCATCTTCGAGGTCGAGCCATAGCCGGGATCGCGGTCACCCTTCACCGACGCACGGACCTGGCGGCCGTCGGGGGCGATGGCGATATAGAGGAGATCGTAGCGCCCGCTCTCGCGCTCTTCCTTCGAGGGTCCCTCGCCCGGCTTGGGCGCATTGGGGCCGGTCTTTTCGGTGTTGGCAGCCATCACGAGCCTGGCGTTGGCCTCGCCCTTCTCGCCGGCGCCCGTCAAGACCATCTCGTCGTAGACGAACTCCTTGCCGTACGGAAAACCCATCAGCATGTTCGAGCGATGGACGTTGCGGGTGTTGATGAGCGCCATCATGAATGGCGCGCTCCAGGACTGCAGGTCTTCTTCATAGGCCGGCTTGCTGCCCGGCGGCTGCTTCGGTCCCTTGAATCCGGGCGTCAGCGCAAACGGATCCTTGAGCATCGCAACGAGGCTGAGATCCTTGGCAACCGCCTCGAAGGTCGCCTTGGCGCTCGCGGCGGTGCCACCCGACAGGGTGCCGCGCATGTCGCGCACACGTCCCTTGACGCGGGAAGCCGGCGCGCCGAACACCCGCTTGGCCTCCTCCTGCACATAGAAGGCACCAAGTTCGAACGGCACCGAGTCGAACCCGCAGGAAAACACGATGCGTGCGCCGCTCGCTTTCGCAGCCGCCTCATGCTGGTCGATCACCTGGCGCATCCACAGCGGCTCGCCGCAGAGATCGAAGTAGTCGCCCCCTGACGCCACGCAGGCTGCAATCAGTTCGTTGCCGTAAAACTGATACGGGCCGACCGTCGAGATCACACATTTGGTCTGCCCGACCATGGCCTTCAGCGAAGCGGGATCGCTGGCGTCGGCGACGATCAGCGGCGTATCCACGGGCGCACCGATGGTATCGCGGACGGAGGCGAGCTTGTCCTTGCTGCGCCCGGCCATCGCCCATTTCAGATTGGCGTCGCCCTTGTAGTGCGCGGCAAGATACTCGGCCACGAGTTGGCCGGTGAAGCCGGTGGCGCCATAGACGACGATGTCGAATTTCGACGAAGACATATTCGATTTCCTCATTCCCGTCATTGCGAGCGCGGCGAAGCAATCCATTCTGTCCCGATGTGGAGACGTGGATTGCTTCGCTGCGCTCGCAATGACGGTTTGGGCCTCATTTCGCAAGCCTATTTCTTCGCGTACGAAACACCCATTCCGGCGCGGACGTCGGCCTGAATGCCGTAGGGCGCGATGGGATAGCGCAGGCCGTTCTTCGCCAGCTGCTTCATGCCGACGATGGCCTTGGCGAGATGTGCCGGCTGCAGCGCCATCAGCATCTCCTCGTCAGGCACGCCGCCGTAACGCCGTTCGGCAAAGCACGGCAGCGAAAGGCTCGGCTCGCCGGTCTTGAGCGCCCGTCCCCAGGAATCGGCGCATGCGGTTTCGCCGACCACGCCCCATTCGAATTTCCTGTAGCCGGTATATTGCAGGCCGTTGATCAGGATGATCATCTGGCCCGGCGTCGCGTAGACGAGACAAATATCCGGCGGATTGAGCCGGCCGCTGGTGAGCGGGCTCACCGCCATTGCCTGGTACCGGCCGAAGGGCACGACATCGAGCGCCTCCTGGCGCTTCCGCGCATCCTCCGCCGTGCCGTGCCAGACGCCGACATAATTTTCACCGGCGAGCCACTTCTCGTCCTGCGGCGCCAGCCCGATCACCGCGCGGCACTGGGCGCCGACAAGATCCTCGCCCGTGATGCCGACGGTCCAGCCGAGCCGCGAGGCCATGCTGACGATCTGGTCGGTGGTATGCACCGCCGACGGGCGCCGGATTTTCGGGATCGCCGTCATCTCTTCGACGCGGGCGAACATCTTGATGCCGATCACCGTCGTCTTCAGCCGAAGCAGGCTGTTGAGGTCGGCGACCATGCCGGCCAGGTCGAATGCTTCCGGCGGCGTCTGCTGTTGCATGGTGTATTCTCCCAGTCGGCGCGCTGACCCCGGCGCCTGTTGCCTCAATTGTAGCCCGGCTATCGATCCGCTGCTACTTCGCCGCCGGGCCAGGCAGCAACTCGTCGATCCTGCCGGTGGCCCGGTACGCAATCAGGCCTATCCATTCGCGTATCGCCAGATCGGTTCGCGCCAATCCTTCGACGGCGACGTTGGAGAACGTCACGAGATCGCCGCGCCCGCCGACACGCCAATCGACGGGATAGGGCTCGACCGCAAATCCCGCCTTCCGGAACAGCCCGACCGATCGCGGCATATGAAAGGCCGACGTCACCAGCAACCATCGCTCGCCGTCCTTTGGCGCGACCAGCGCCTTCGAGAACTCGGCATTCTCCTGGGTATTGCGCGATTGCCGTTCCATCGTCAGCCGCGATTTGTCGACGCCGAGGCTTTCGAAGATTTCGCCGGCGTAATCGGCTTCCCTGGCGTCGTTGGAGACGAGGTTCGCACTGCCTCCGGTAAACACCACGCGCGCATTCGGATATCGCTTCGCCAGCGCCGCGGCTGCAATGATGCGGTCCGGCGCGCCCCGAACCACCGGCGTGCCGCGCGCGGCCGAAACATCCGCATCGATCGACGCGCCGAGCACGATGATGCCGTGGGGCGCGCCACGCCTCGCATCCCATGGCGGAAAGCGCTGCTCCAGCGGATAGAGCAAGGCTGCACCCAGCGGCGACAGCCCGCAAATCACGAGCAGCAGGACCGCCGCAATCACCAGCTTGCGGCCGAGCGATGCAAAGCGCGTGGCCATCAGAACGGCGCCGATGAAGCCGAGGCCGATCAGAAAATTCGTCGGCAACAGCAGGAAGCCGATCGTCTTGGACAGGGTAAAAAACAAGGGAAGCCTCGGAATTGACCGCGTTCGTCATACGCGGGCCTGAGCCGCGTATCCATCCATCTTCGCGAAAGCCATGTTTCGAAATTGATGGATTGCCGGGTGCAGCCCGGCCATGACAAATAGACTACAACAACGCCGGCAAGAAAGCCTCCTCATGTCCCATCATCACCTGCATTCCAGCCCCGAAACCTGCCATTGGGGCTTCTTTGAAGCCAAGTTGAAGCCGGTGATGACCATCGCCAGCGGCGACGAAGTCACCATCGACACCGTCAGCGGCGGACCCGAGGTTGTGCCGGACAAAAGCAGGTTTAGCGTCCCGCCCGAACTCGCCGATATTCATGCGAAATGCGAGCGCCAGCTGCAGGGTCATATCTTGACCGGCCCCATCGCGGTCACCGGTGCCGAACCGGGTGACGTACTGGAGGTGGATATCCTCGATGTCAGGCTCCGGCAGGATTGGGGCTGGAACTTGATCCGCCCGCTTTCCGGCACCTTGCCGGATGATTTTCATGAAACGCGCATCCTCAACATCCCGCTCGACCGCGAACGGATGGTGGGCCGGATGCCGTGGGGGCTCGATTTGCCGCTTAAGCCCTTCTTCGGCGTAATGGGCGTGGCTCCGCCACCGGCCTGGGGCCGCATCACCTCGCTGATCCCGCGCGCGATGGGCGGCAACCTCGACAACAAGGAACTTGGCGCCGGCGCCAAATTATTTCTGCCGGTGTTCGTGCCGGGCGCGCTGTTCTCCTGCGGCGACGGCCATGGCGTGCAGGGCGACGGCGAGGTCTGCGTCACCGCGATCGAGACCGCGCTGCAGGGGCGCTTCCGCCTGACGCTGCGCAAGGATCTGCGGCTGGACTATCCGCGCGCCGAGACGCCCGATCATTACATGACGATGGCGATGGACCCCGACCTCGACCAGTGCGTGGTGCGCGCGCTGCGCGACATGATCGTGCTGCTTGGTGAAAAGCGCAATTTGTCGCGCGAGGACGCCTACACGCTGTGCAGCCTCGCCGCCGATTTGCGTGTAACCCAGACCGTGAACGGCTCCAAAGGCATTCATTGCATGATTGCAAAGGCGGTCGTGCACGGATAGCGCGGCTCACAGCTCCGAGCGCAAAGCGAGCTTGGCGTGAAACGCGACGCTGGTTTTTCCGACCAGCGCCGTTCCGTTGACGTCAGCGGCATCAGCGGAATATGAGCCGGTAAAGCCGCAGGTGACTTCGCGACCACCGAACAGCGGCCGCGCGCCGGCCGATTTGGTATGCTCGTTGGTGATCAGTTCGCCACGCCATTTGCCGCGATCGGCGGTGTAGGAGCCGGTGTAGTAAAAGTAGGAATCGCCGCCGGCGATCTTGCCGTCGAACAACACGATGACACCGGTGGCGCGGCCCTGCCCGCCATCCGTCATTTCGATTTGAATGCTGTAGAGACCGTTCGTTACTTTCATTGCGCCCACAGTACTGACTTCCACCGACATCATCGTCGTTGCGCACGCTGCGAAGCAATCCAGAAATCACCTCCGCGGCTGGTTCGTTTCGCCGCGCCATCGCAAGCGCCCGGAACCAGACTCCGGGGGCGGTCAGCGGCTGCCCGCCCTATTCACAGCCTGGGCTGCCAATTTTCGTTATATTTTTCAATGCAATACGAAGCTATCCACAAGAAGGTTGACTGCTTTGTGCAAAACTAAATAGAGTCTAAATAGATACTTTTCAGTACACCTTTTGCACAGTAGCGTTTTCCCATGGCTACAGAAAAAGCCGAAACCGACCGCGTTCCCGTTACGTTGGCGCTCTCGACCATCAACTATCTTGAAAGATTGGTGAGACAGGGCACCCACGGCACAAGCGTTCCCGGCGTTGCAAGGACCCTTATCGAGGAAGGCATTCGGCTCGCCATCAAGGATGGGCTGCTTGCGATCCGCGATAACGGCAAGGCATCCTGACGGGAATTTTCGAGGCGCGGCGGACCATAGAATATGGGGCCGCCAATATGTTTGCTAATAGACCGACCTGGACCACCGAACGCGTCGAACTCCTGAAGGGCCATTTCGACGCCGGCCTTTCCTGCCGGGAGATTGCCGCCGCCATCGGCGTCACCCGCAATGCCGTCATCGGCAAGCTCGCGCGCCTTGAACTGACGCGCGGACCTGCACGGGCCAAACCGCGCCCGGACAAGTCCGCCCGGGAGCGTTCGCGGAAATCCATCCCTCGCTTGCAATACCGGATGCTGCAGGACGTCTTCGAGAACGGACAGCCGTCAGTCGAGGAGCCCATCGCCAGCGAGCGCCGCTGTTCGCTGTTCGAACTCGGCAACGAACGATGCCGCTGGCCGATCGGAACGCCAGGCGCCGAGGATTTCTGCTTTTGCGGCAATACGCCAATCGACGGCATGCCCTATTGCACCGGGCACACCCGCCTCGCCTACCGTCCCGGTTCGCGCCAGCGCGTCGTGCGTGGCTAAAGCGTTTTCCAGCGAAAGCCTGCCCCGGACTTGATCCGGGATGGAAGCCGGTTCGCGTGAAGAAAACGCGTCAAAACATGAATCTACAGCCCCGTTCCGATTCAATCGGAACGGAAAAGGCTCTAGCTAGTGTTCAGCCCAACCGCCAGCCGACCTCTTCGGCAAAACTGCGGAAGAACTCCGGCGTATAGGCCTTCTCCGGCGTCTTGCGTACGCGTTCATCGAGCTTGTGGGCGTCATCGCCCACAAGGATGCGCCAGCGCTCGGCCTTGACGCCATCGAGGATGATTTTTGCAGCCGCCGCAGCCGTCGTCGGCGCCTCGTCACGGAACGACCGCGCGCGATCGAGCGCGATCTTCTGGATGTCCTCGTCCGACATCGGCTTGGTGTCGACACCCATGCCGTTCAGGCGCTGCCGCGTCGCCTGGATCTCGTTCGGGCTCAGTTCGTCCGATTCCGTCCCGCTCTGGATCTTGCGCGAATTTGAAACGATGGAGGTGCCGATATGCCCGGGCATCACGACAGAGCATTTGATATGCGGCGCGTTGAGCCGCAGGTCGGTCATCAGGGCTTCGGTAAATCCCTTCACCGCGAACTTGGCGGCGCTGTAGGCGGTGTGCGGCACGCCCATGCCGACGGTTGCCCAGAAGCCGTTGACGCTCGATGTGTTGACGATATGGGCCTCGTCTGCCTTCATCATCAGCGGCAGGAAGGTGCGCACGCCGAGATAGACGCCGCCCCAGCAGATGTTGAAGGTGCGCTCCCACTGATCGCGCGTGCTGGTGAACAGGCTGCCGCCGCCACCGATGCCGGCATTGTTGAACAGCAGATGGATCCTGTCGGTTGTCTGCTGCTCGATCAGTTCGTCGCGGAAGCGCTTGAGATGGTCTTCGATCGAGACGTCGGCGACGTGGGTGGTGACGCGCAGCCCCTGCGGCAGCTTTTCCGCCTCGCACAGCCGCTTGGTCTCGGCCATCGCTTCTTCAGAAACGTCGCACATCGCGACATTGCAGCCCTCGGCGACGAGCTGGCGCGCGAGTTCGCGACCCATGCCCGTGCCGCCTCCGGTGATCACGGCAAACTTTCCGGCAAAATCCTTCATGGGTACGCTTACCTCGGTTGTCTGTTTTTGGATTGGGGCTCTCATGGAATTGGAGCCCTTACGAAACCGACAGTAACAGGTCACGGCCGCCGGTAAAGCCGCCCGTCAGGCGGCTTGTCCGCTTGTGTCGATGACGTTTTCGCGCGGCGGAATTATTCCGCAGCCTCGACGCGCCGGCCGTCCAATGCGCCGAGCCCCTCCAACGCTTTCTTGATAGCGGCCTGCTGCGCCGGCGAAGCCTCCGGCATCGGCGCGCGGGAGAACGTCGTGGGCAATCCCTGCAGCGACTGCGAGGAGCGCGTGCACGCCGGCAGATTGTCCGAGACGATGGCGTTCCACAGCGTCAGCAGTTTCTTGTGCAACTCCAGCGCGCGGGCATGGTCGCCGGCCTTGACGGCATTCCAAAGCTCGACGGAAGCATGCGGCGCGGCACTCAGGATTGCCGCGATCGAGCCATGCGCGCCGAGCGCATAGGATGGATACATCAGCGCATCGACTGCGCTGTAGATCAACTTGTCCGGCGCCATCATCATGAGATCGGCGAACAGCTTCAGATCGCCGGCGCTCTGCTTGACGCCGACGACGAGCGGCACCTCGTTCATGATGCGGGTCAGCAGCGCCGGCGAGAGATAGGACCACGGCACCACGTTGTAGATGATGATCGGCATGCCGGTTTCATCCGCCATGCGGCGGAAGTGATCGACCATCGCCTGCTCGTCCGGCTTGAACAAATAATGCACCGGCGTCACCTGGAGGGCAGCGACGTCCATGTCGCGCACGAGTCTCCCGCGCCGGATCGCATCGCGGGTGGAGTCGACGATGATGCCGGCGATGACGGGTGCACGCCCCCTGGCGGCTTCCACCGTCGCCGCCATCAGATCGCGATACTCCTCGTGATCGAGCGTATGCCCCTCGCCGGTCGAGCCGCCTGCCGCCATGCCGTGGCTGCCGGCGCCGATCAGCCAGTCGACCTGCGGTGCGACCTGTTTGAAATCGATCTCGCCATCTTTCCGAAATGGCGTCGTCATCGGGGGTATCACGCCGGTGGGGCGTATTTTCATGGCACTGCCCTCGCGTTTCCATCCATGGATAGCGGGTGTATCCCCGCTTTGCCGGCGATATCCGCCGGTCGCGGCAAGCCTATGGGATGTCGGGACCGCTTTCCAGTCGCCGAATTGACACGGCAGGGTATCGGAAACGCCGATCAACACGGGGCGGGCGCCCGCAGTTCGCGGGGCCCGGCCAAACGTCAGCGTTTGCAGATGTCGCGGGTCTGGGTTTCCTCGCGCATGACGTTCTTGATCTCGGACGGCGCGAAGGTGCTGAAGTCAGACGCGACGAGCGTGCCATAGCGCCGGTGGTTCTTGAGCGCGTTCAACAACCTGTCGCCGATGTTCTCGAGGACGCGTGCTTCACCGGCCGAGATCGGCGGGTTTGACGCTTGCGCCTGCTTGGCGAAGGCAAAGAATTTCGTGGTGGCCTCCACCATCGCCGCGCGGCTGTCGGGATCGCAGAGTTCGCGATCGTCCTGTGCGTAAATGCAGCCGGCTAGTTCACCCCATTTTGCAGCCATGAAAGCCGACTGGTTTTCGGCTCTCGCATTTGGCTTGCCGACCATGCTGACAACACTCGCCGACATGCTGCCGGCCTTCAGCATGAAGTACCCGGCGCTTGGTTCAATCTTCCTCGCATCCGGACCGAAATCAATCACGCGGAAAATACAGGTCCGCACGACCGGCGCGGTCTCCGGCCGGCCGAGGCGGTTGCTGTCGGCGAACCACGAACCACCTGACCCGACCGAAGAAGCGCCGGAAGAAAAGCCCGGCAGGTAACTCGAAATCTGCGGCGCCCAGATCCAGCCGCCGACGACAAGGAAGCCGCCGAAGAAGGCGATGGCAGGCGCGCGAATGAGGCTGAGAACTTCACCCATCGATTTTCAATGTCCTGGTGCTATGCCTTGGGGCAGTTATCGGCCGTGCCCTTGTATTGATCGAGCATGGATTTCATTGCCGTCGGCATGGTCCAGCCGAAATCGGCCTTGATCAGTCGCCCGCTGCTGGTATCCCGTGTCAGGGCCGCATTGATCGCGCGGTTGCGTGGACTGTCCCAGAGATTCTTGACGGTCGATATTTCCGCATCGCCATATCGCTTCGCGATTTCCATCATCTCATCAAACTTCGCAAAATAGCGATTGATGGAATCAACGATGTAGGCCCGGTTATTCCTTTCGCACACCGCGTTCGGGTGCGTGACAAGATAGCAGTTCAGCGCAGCCGTCATCTCCTGCGTCCGGGTGAGATCTCGCCAATCGACGCGATGCCGGTCGGTCGAAAGCTTCGGAAGTTGGCCGTCCCGCTCGATAAATTCCAGGGCGGGATAACAGGCCTCGCGTATCTTGGCCGATTTCCACTCGCCCATTCGTTCGCCGCCTGGCAGGTAATCACCGGTGTGGCCCAGGACGAAATAGTTGAGCAAATTGATACCGAGGAAAATGCCGCCCACGACAAAGGCCGCGCGTTTCAAAAGGTACATATTTCAACACCGTGCACAAGTTGTGCCCGGCGGCGAAATACCACACTGGATGTATCGAAAAGGTTGACCCCTGGAACAAAGATCGGATGAGGTTAAGGACGGCTTACCAGGGCGAGGGCCGGGATTTCAGGGCCAGCCGGAAGGCTCTTCCGGCTGCCTTGTGCCATGTTCGATCACTCGCCGACGCGAACCGCCAGACGGCACTGAGCAACTCCCTCCCGGCCGCCGTTACCCGACGCGCATGCGTTGCTCGATAGCAGCCGCGGGTCCTCCCGCGCGAACGTTGCGGTTGCCGGACGTGAGTGTGTTCGGGACCGTGATGCTCTTCCACGGGCCGATCGTTTCGACGATGATATTGATCCCGGCCACCGCGCTGTCGATCTGGCGCTGCACGCTGTCGACTTCGGATTTCAGGAACTCCTGCATTTTCTGGAGTTCGGAAACCAGCTTGTGAAGTTCGTCTATCGAATTCACCGTCAGGCGGGCAACGGAAGTATTGAATCGTTCGGCGCTGACCTCCAGCGGGCTGGAGGAAGCAGATTTTTCTTTGCTGGGTTGTGTCGCCAAGGTCTCCTCCTGTGGAGGTGTTTTTTCGTCGGGTGCGGCAGGCGTTGGGGTATCCATCAGTTTCTCCCTTGGTGCAGGTTTTTCGCGCCGCGAATATCCGGGGTGACAAGGCCACCATTTCCGGCCGGTCCGATATCTGGAACGACGCCGGGAAAACGCAGCGCAAGCCCACTCAGAGCCGCAGTTGGATGTTGATTGGACCCAAAGCGCATCATTGCTGCACCCATGCGCATCGCCCCGGCCCGGTGCAACAGACGTCGTTGAGTCGTTGGGCGATTTGGTGGCGCGGCGGTGACGATCCGGCGTTCAATGCTGTCGCGCGCCCGCCGCCGAGGTCACTTCGACGCGCTCACGCCGACCATGAGATCAAGCCGAGAAAAGGGGTCCAGCCGCCGCACGGCCAGACCCCCGCCTTCCGAAACGCAAAACAAATCCGCAAGACGGCCAACAACGCCCCGCCGGGAAACCGCAATCAACCATGCCGGGCGTCAGATCTCAATTCCGGACGTCCACGGATAGACTTTCGGCCGAGACAGCGCGGTCCGGGCGCCCGTTGGATCGTAGCTGCATGAACGTGCCGCGGCCTGACCGGCCGGCCGGTCGCGGCCACCACGCGATGGAAGCGAATGCCCGTCGCAAAGACATCGTCTCGATCGCGGCGCCACGCCGGTGTGACCGGACGATTTAGTGCCATCGGCGGCGGTCACGCTTTGACGTGGAACTGGTCTTTATGGCGATTCGTTTCCGCATATTTGACCAACATGTGAAAGCACGGATTCCCAGGGTTGCTGCCGCATCGTGGAATCACATAGCCTCCGCGCGGGGTAGTGACGAGAACGGGATGGAAACAATGAAGGTCCATGTCCTGGAGCGCGCCCTGACGGCTGCCTGCATCATCGCTGCCATTGCTGTTGTATGGTGGGGTTTCAAGATCATGGCTGCCTGAGCCAGCACGGATCGGCTGGAGTTCGCTCATATCCGGTGGCCAACGGCTGGCGGGCCTCCGAATTTTGAGTTGTTTCACTTGCGCGTGGCAAAAGAGACTCACCGCCTTCGCTCAAACACAGAAACACCAAAATCTTTATTGACGCCGATTCCGCATTGACTCATCCTGTCGAATCAAGACGGCAAATCATTGCTAGTACCGAGTTTTGTTTTCCGGTCTCACGCAGTGCTGCGTGAGCCTGAGGGGAATATTTGAGGTCAATCGCAATGTATTACGGCTTCTATCTCTTCGCGATTGCACTAGCCGTCATGCTCGGTCAGTTGGCGTTTGCGCTTTATCAGGTCGCCAGCCTTTTCCTGTCATGAACAAGAACCGCCCAGACCGCTATTGGTACGGTCTGGCAGTGATGTTCGTTGCGTGGATTGTGATCTGCGGCATCCTGGTTAGTTGAACGGGCGGGATCAACGCAAGCGAGACAAACCAGGCCAACGATCCGGCTGCTACGGCGCCCGGCAGCGCGCATATTTGATTTCCATGCCGTCCATGCCGGGGAACAGGCGGATCACGGCATTGGCATCCACTTCCTTGAGGCTGAACTGCACGCTCGACAGCATGATGTCGGAAGCGCAGGCCGCGACCAGGTTGATCGTCGTCCCGTCGTCCTTCTTCGCTTTGATGCGGCATCGCGCGAACTTGCCGATGATCTGGTCGCCCTCGATGATGAAGCCGCCGCCATAGACGTCGGACATCTCGGTAAAGGAGGCCTGCGTGCCCTTGTGCACGAATACCTTGGCGCAGTTGTCCGCATCGGTTGCCCACGCGCCGTTGAGATCGAGAGCGGTGGCAGAGTCGGACATGGCGATGGACGCCGCGAGCAAAAGCGCCGCCGAAGCCGCGCGAGTGGAGTTATGCTTCATTTCTTCCCTCAATGACCGCTCAGCACCAATGTCTTGATTGGCAACAACAGCGCCTGGATCCGCAGCAGCAATGCATGGACGAGTCCGGTCGCATCGACGGCGTGCAGGGCAAAACCCTTCAACGCCCCGGTTTTCGGATCGGCTATCACTTCATGGTTGCTGGTGTAGGCATTGACGATGCAGGAACTGCCCGGCGTAACATCGTCAAGGCCCCCCTTGTAGAGCGGCTCCAGGAATACGAGAATCGAGCCCGGCCTTTGCAGGTTCTGCGGATCGATCAACACTTCGCTGGCCCGGAACTGACCAGCGGCGATGAAATCCTGCACGCTGGTGACGACCAGCGGAATGATCACCCAGGGTTTCGAGATGCAAGTGGCTTCCGCGATCATGCCGGGCTTCATCCCCTGGGCCTCGATCTGCCCAAAGCCGGCCTGCAACCTGTTCCGGCCAGCGTCGTCGGGTATCAGGACTCCGGCCGGCCGCATGACCTGGTTGACGACGTCGCCGGTGCGAAGGAGGAATTGCTCGACGCGGCCATCGACGCCGGCGCGCACGTAGGTCCTGTCGACTTCCACTTGCGCCTCCGCCAACGCGGCCTCGGCGCTCGCCTTCTCGGCCGGCAGGAGTGAGGAAACCCGCAACGCCGACGATTCCCTGGCAGCCATGGCGGCATCGACGCCGGACTGCCGCTGATCGACGAGGACCTGCAGCTTCTCGATGTCGCGTTGCGGCACGATGCCGGGATTGCGGCGTTGCAATTCGCTCTTCACATCCAGTTCGTCCCTGGCTTGCTGCAAGGACGCTTTCGCCTCTCCGACCTGAGCGTCCGCCTTGACGACGTCGGCCCGTGCCGAGATCAGCGACGCG
>DATCXE010000236.1:0-17506 GCA_036565985.1 Bradyrhizobium sp. | reverse complement strand
CCGCGGCTGGTGAAGTCTGCCGGCGGCAAGGCGACTATCGTCACGGCGACGTCGGGCATCACGCCGCTCAAGCTCGGCACCGCGGCCGATCCGCACGCCTGGCAATCGGTCGCCAATGCCAAGGTCTATGTGGCCAATATTCGCGATGCGCTGGCGGCGGCCGATCCCGCCAGTGCCGACACCTTCAAGGCCAATGCGAGCCGCTATCTGGCTGAACTCGACGCACTCGACCGCGAGGTCCGCGCGACCGTGGCGCAAATTCCGGAAGGCCGCCGCAAGGTGATTTCGACCCATGGCGCCTTCGGTTATTTCGCCGCCGCCTATGGTGTCGAATTCATCGCGCCGGTGGGCGTCTCGACCGAATCCGAGGCCAGCGCCCGCGATGTGGCGGCGATCATCACCCAGATCAGGACCGCTAAAATACCGGCGGTATTTCTCGAAAATATCAGCGACCCCCGGCTGATCCGCCGCATATCGGCCGAGACCGGCGCCAGGATCGGCGGAACGCTCTATTCGGACAGTTTGACCGGCGAAAAGGGCGATTCTCCCACTTACATTGCCATGGTCAGGCACAATATAAAGGCCCTGACCAGCGCGCTGAGCCCATAGGGCAGGGGCCTCCCTGCCTGCAGGCGTGCACGAGCATGATCCGGAAAAGTGGGTACCGGTTTTCCGATAAGATCATGCTCAACCAGAAAGAGACCGCCCCGGAGCGACTATGGCTGAACCTTCTTCCCAGAAAATTCCAGTGACCGTGCTGACGGGCTATCTCGGCGCCGGCAAGACCACGCTGCTCAACCGCATCCTGTCGGAGAACCACGGCAAGAAATACGCCGTCATCGTCAACGAATTCGGCGAGATCGGTATCGACAACGACCTCATCATCGGTGCCGACGAGGAAGTGTTCGAGATGAACAATGGCTGCGTCTGCTGCACCGTGCGCGGCGACCTCGTGCGCATCATGGAAGGGCTGATGAAGCGCAAGGGCAAGTTCGACGCCATCATCGTCGAGACCACCGGTTTGGCCGACCCGGCGCCGGTGGCGCAGACCTTCTTCGTCGACGAGGACGTCCAGAAGAACGCCCGCCTCGACGCCGTGGTGACGGTTGCCGACGCCAAATGGCTGAGCGACCGCCTGAAGGATGCGCCGGAAGCCAAGAACCAGATCGCCTTTGCCGATGTCATCGTGCTGAACAAGACCGATCTCGTCTCCAAGCCCGAACTCGCCGAGGTCGAAGCCCGGATCCGCGGCATCAACCCTTACGCCAAACTGCACCGCACGGAGCGCTGCAAGGTTGCGCTGTCGGACGTGCTGGAGCGCGGCGCCTTCGATCTCGATCGCATCCTCGAGATCGAGCCGGAATTCCTCGACGCCGGCGACGGCCACGATCATCACCACGACCATGATCATCACGGCCATGACCATCATCACCACGATCACGGCCACAGCCATGGCGGGCTGAAGCATTACCACGACGAGGAAATGCAATCGCTGTCGCTGCGGTCGGACAAGCCGCTCGACCCGAGCGTATTCATGCCGTGGCTGCAGAACCTCGTCGCCACCGAGGGGCAGAAGATCCTGCGTTCGAAAGGCATCCTCGCCTTCACCGACGATGACGACCGCTACGTGTTCCAGGGCGTCCACATGATGCTGGAAGGCGATCATCAGCGGAAGTGGAAGGAGGGCGAACCGCGCGAAAGCCGCGTCGTCTTCATCGGCCGCGAATTGCCGGAGCAGATGATCCGCGACGGCTTTGAAGCCTGTATCACCTCGTGATGAAAGAGTTCGATCCGGGCGCAGGGCCCTCCATCGCTTCCATTACCGATCGGGTGCGGGCGCTGCCGGTGGGCATGCCCGCAACCTCGCTGCATTTCCTCGGCGACACTGCCGTGTTCGTCGGCGCCGAGGAAAACGCCGCGCTGGTCAACGACGCAGGCGAGGTCTCGACAGTCGCCATCCACGGCGCCGCGATCCTCTGCGCGGCGTCCGATGGCAAGCGCATCGTCACCGGCGGCGATGACGGCAAGCTGACATCACTCGACGCCAAGGGCACGGTGACCGTGCTCGCCACCGATGCAAAGCGGCGCTGGATCGACAATGTCGCGCTGCATACCGATGGCGCGGTGGCGTGGTCGGCGGGAAAGACCGCGTTTGTCCAAAGCGGCAAGGGCGAAGTGAAAACCTTCGACATGCCGTCGACCGTCGGCGGCCTGGCGTTCGCGCCAAAGGGCCTGCGCGTGGCGGTCGCCCATTACAACGGTGTGACGCTGTGGTTTCCCAACATGGCCGCGAACCCGGAGTTTCTGGAATGGGCCGGCTCGCACCTCGCCGTCACCTTCAGCCCGGACAACAAGTTCCTCGTCACCGCGATGCACGAGCCGGCGATGCATGGCTGGCGGCTTGCGGATAACCGCCACATGCGGATGAGCGGTTATCCCGGCCGCGTCCGTTCGATGTCGTGGAGCGCAGGCGGCAAGGGCCTCGCCACGTCAGGCGCCGACACCGTGATCATCTGGCCGTTCGCCAGCAAGGACGGGCCGATGGGCAAGGAGCCTGCGATGCTGGCGCCGCTGCAGGCACGCGTTTCCGTGGTCGCCTGTCATCCGAAGCAGGACATCATGGCCGCCGGCTACAGCGACGGCACGGTGCTGATGGTGCGGCTGGAAGACGGCGCCGAAATCCTGGTGCGCCGGAATGGCGGCGGCGCGGTCTCCGCGCTCGCCTGGAACGCCAAGGGTACGCAGCTGGCCTTTGGCACGGAAGAGGGTGACGCGGGGATCGTGGAACTGTAAGAAATCGCCTGATCCATCGGAGCGGGCGATGCGTTTCCTGACGACCTTCCAGTTAGCCGATTTCATCGACACGCTGGTCAGCCTGACCACGGCCTTCGTGCTCGGCACCCTGATCGGCGCCGAGCGGCAATACCGGCAACGCACGGCCGGCCTGCGCACCAACGTATTGGTGGCGCTCGGCGCGGCTGCTTTCGTCGATCTCGCAATGCATCTGACCGGCGCCGATGGCGGGGTGCGTGTGATCGCCTATGTCGTGTCGGGAATCGGCTTCCTCGGGGCCGGCGTCATCATGAAGCAGGGCATGGACGTGCGCGGCCTCAACACCGCGGCGACGCTGTGGGCATCGGCCGCGGTCGGATCCTGCGCCGGCGCCGACATGGTCGCGCAGGCCGTGGCGCTGACCGTGTTCGTGCTGGCCGGCAACACCCTGCTGCGTCCGCTGGTGAACGCCATCAACCGCATTCCGCTCGACGAGAAGGCTTCGGAAGCGACCTACTACTTCAAGCTCGCGGTCACGACCGAGGCGCTGCCCGATATGCGCGACCAACTGATCGAGAAGCTGGAAAACGCAAACTATCCGGTCGCGGGGATCGAGGTCGTCGAGACCGGCGACGACTTGCTGGAGATCGTTGCAAAGCTGGTCGCGACTGCCGTCGATCCGAACGAATTGAACGCGGTTGTCAGCGAGATGCAGCGCCAGCCGGGTGTGCGCCATGCGACCTGGGTGGTGAGCACCGCGGACTAGCCCCACGCGCGTGCGACGATTTCACCTCTCCCGGTGTGCCGTGGCATGGAACCATCCGTCTCAAACATCGTTGATGTCGCGAACAAACTCGCGGGTGAACGTCATGGCGTCGGACAACAGGAAGCGCAGCTTGCGAGGGGAGTTCGCGTTCGCGGCCATGCTGCTGGCGACGGGCCTTGCGATTACAGCGCTTTCGGTGGTGCAGATCATGGCCGGAGATCCGCCGCAGCTCGCGCAGGCGACCCCCCCGCTGCAATCGACACCGGGCGCCGAAACCAAACCTTCCGCGCCGGCCGATCCGACGACGACGGGCACGCGGCCGTCGACGGACACACGGCCATCCGACGTTCCTCCGGAGCCGGCCCGCCCGGATGCCGACGCACAGAAAGCGGGCGCCCAGCCGGCGCTGCCGCCGGCACCGGCAGAGAAGTCCGCGCCGCCGATCCGGGAGCGCTAAGCCCCCTGTTGCCATCCAGGCACGCCATCAATTACGGGGCGATCGGCCCGTATCAATTTGTATGAGAGGGCATCGGCGCGGCCCCCGAACGCCTTGTGTTGCTCCCCGACAAGCGGTTAGGCTTGCTGCAACAACGGCCGGCAGATCAAAAAATAGCCGGCAGGCCAGGGAGCGACGCATGCGCGAGCCAACGCGGGAAACGATCACGGATGCCGTGCTCGATCAGATGGCGACGACGCCCGACCCGCGCCTGAAGGCGATCATGAAGCAATCGCGCAGGAACGAACCCGCACCGGCGGGGGCGGCCGGCTAATTTCAGCCTGACAAGATCTCATTTCAACAGCCGGGCGAAGATCCGGCGGCACCAGAATGACAACGGAAACGGCACACAAGGGGAAGCAATGAAACGCAGGACATTTCTCGGCGGCGCGATGGCGGTTGCGGTGGTTGGGCACGGTTCAAGCGCATTGGCCCAGCAGCCGCCCATAAAGATCGGCATGTCGATGCCGCAAACCGGAGGCCTTGCCGGCGGCGGAAAGGCTTCGCTGCTCGGGATCGAAATCTGGCGTGACGACATCAACGCCAAGGGTGGTCTGCTCGGCCGCAAGGTCGAACTGGTCGTCTATGACGACAAGTCGAGCGCCTCCGAGACCCCGGCGATCTACGCCAAGCTGGTCGACGTCGACAAGGTCGACCTGCTGTTCGCGCCCTACGCGACGGTGCCGACCGCGCCGATCATGCCGTTCGTCAAGCAGCGCGGCCTGCTGCTGATGGGGAATTTCTCGTTCCAGGTGAACAGCAAGGTCGGCCACGACATGTGGTTCAACAACGCGCCGTGGGGGCCGGCCGACAGCTGGGCTTCCTCGTTCATCGATCTGGCGCAGAAGGCCGGCGGCAAGAACATGGCGTTGCTCGCGGCCGATCAGGAGTTTGCCCAGAATCTGGCGCTGACCGCCCGCGATGTCGCCAAGAAGCGCAACGTGCCCGTCGTCTTCGATCAGTCCTATCCGCCGAACACGGTCGAGTTCGCGTCCATCATTCGTGCGCTCAAGGCCGCCAAGCCCGATATCGTCTATGTCGCGTCCTATCCGCCGGATTCGGCCGGCATTCTGCGTGCCGTGAACGAGATTGGAATCGGCGACGACGTCAAGGTCTTCGGCGGCGGCATGGTCGGCTTGCAGTTCGCCGCCGTGATGGGGAATCTGGGGTCGTTGCTCAACGGCGTCGTCAACTACAACACCTGGCTGCCGGAACCGAGCATGTATCACGCCGGCACCAAGGAATTTTTCGAGGTCTACACCAAGCGCGCCGTCGCAGCCAAGGTCGACCCGCTCGGCTACTATCTGGCGCCGTACGGTTACGCCACGGGCCAGATGATCGAGGCGGCGGTCAACGCGACCAAGTCGCTGGATCAGAAGGGACTCGCGAAATATTTGCGGGAGAACGAGCACAAGACGATCGTCGGGCCGATCGCGTTCTCGGCTGATGGCGAGTGGAAGGAAAGTGCGACGGTGCAGGCGCAGTTCCGGGGTGTGGTCGACAAGGACATCGAACAATTCCGGAAGCCGGGCAAGCAGGTGATCCTGTACCCCGACAAATTGAAGACCGGTACGCTCGTCAGTCCCTTCGAGGCCGCACGCAAGTAGGTCTCGGCTTTTTCTGGCTCGGGAAAGAAGCCAAGGGGGATCAAGGGGGATCTGACGTGTTTTCGATGGACCTGCTGCTCGGTGCAGTGGTGCTTGGGGTGCTGCTCGGCTGCTTCTATGCAGCCGTCAGCGTCGGGTTGTCCGTCGCGTTCGGACTGCTTGACGTTCCCCATGTCGCGCATCCGGCCTTTCTGGTGCTCGCCTCCTACGGCGTGTACCTGCTCAACGACAGCTACGACATCGACCCGTTGCTCGCGGGGCTCGCCATCACGCCGCTGTTCTTCGTGTTAGGCCTGCTCACCTATCGCGTTTATTACGAGACCTTCGAGCGGCGCGGCAGCGACGCCGGCGTCCGCGGCATCGCGTTTTTCTTCGGCATCGCCTTCATCATCGAGGTGCTGATCATCCTTCAATTCGGCGTCGATCAGCGCTCGGTCACGGCGACCTATATCGGCAAGTCCTGGCGGTTCGGCGAGATGCGGATACCGATCCGGCAATTGGTTGCGTTCGCGGTCGCGCTGGGGCTGACGGTCCTGCTCGCGGTGTACCTGTCGAAAACATTCATGGGCCGCGCGATCCGTGCGGTAGCGCAGGACGAGGAAGCACTGCGGCTGATGGGCGCCAACCCGGTCCGCATCAAGCAATTCGCCTTCGGCATCGCCACCGCCGTGCTCGGGATCGCCGGAGCGCTGCTGATCATCGTGGCGCCGATCGAGCCGACGCTCGACCGCGCCTATATCGGCCGGACGTTCTGCGTCGTGGTCATGGCCGGACTCGGCAGCATCAGCGGCACACTGATTGCCGCCATCATCCTCGGCGTCGCCGAAACCATCGTTCTGACCATGTTCGGCGCTTCATGGGCGCCGGCGATCTCGTTCGGGATGCTGCTCGCGGTGCTGGCGGTGCGGCCGCAAGGTCTGCTCGGCCGATGACAAAACGTCGCAACAACATCGCGTTCTGGGCCGGCGTGGCGGTCTTCCTCGTCGCCGTCCTGTCGATGACGCAGATCGTCCGCAACGAATATCCGTTCTTCGCCGGCTACGTGATCCTGCAGTTCATCGCACTTGCGGTCGCCTGGACCATCCTCGGCGGCTATGCCGGCTACGTCAATTTCGGCACCAACGCTTTCTTCGGCGTCGGCGTCTACACGGCAGTCGCGCTGTTCAAGGCCACCGGGGCGCCGCTTGTCGTGCAAATTGGAGCCGCCGCGGTCGTCGGCATGCTGCTGGGCTTCGGGGTCGGTCTCCTGACCCTGCGGATGCGCGGGATATTTTTCTCGATCGCGACGATTGCGCTAGCGATCATCATCGAGACGTTCGTGATGAACTGGCGGTTCGTCGGCGGTGCGGCCGGCATCCAGCTGCAGCGGCCACCGGTGACGGCGCCGTTCGACAGCTATGTGAAGATGCTGTTTTTCGTCCAGGCGGTGCTGGTGGTCATAGCGATCTCGATCGCCCGCTACATCCAGAATTCGCGGATCGGTCGCGGCCTGCAGGCGCTCCGGGATGACGAACTCGCGGCCGAATGCACAGGTGTGCCGACGCTGAAATTGAAGCTCGTGGCCTGCATGATATCGGGTGCGCTGATGTCGGCTGCCGGGGCGCCCGCCGCCATGTACCTGCAATATGCCGATCCGTCCTCGGCGTTCAATCTCACTTACTCCGTGTCGGCGCTGGCGATGTCGTTGATCGGCGGGACCGCGCACTGGATCGGCCCGGTGCTCGGCGCCATCCTGCTCGGCTCGACGCAGCAGTTCCTTGCGGTGACCATCTCGTCCGAGATCAACGTGCTGGTGCTCGGCATCATGCTGGTGCTGTTCGTGGTCGGCGCACCCAAGGGCATCATCGGCTTGTTGCGGCCGCGCTATCGCCTGCGCGCGGGAGGCAAGCCATGACGGGCATTGCCGCGCCCGACGCGCCCCTCTTGCAGGTCGATGCGATCACCAAGACCTTTGGCGGCTTCACCGCGCTCGACAACATCAGCATCGATATCCGCAAGGGGGAGCGGTTCGGGCTGATCGGCCCGAACGGTTCGGGAAAGACGACGCTGATCAACTGCATATCCGGCGCGCTGCGTCCGCAGGTCGGCAGCGTGGTGTTCTGCGGCGAGAACATCACCGAATTGCCGCCGCATCTGCGCGCACGCCGCGGTATCGCGCGCAGCTTCCAGATTCCGCGTCCGTTCAAGAGCATGACGGTGCTCGAAAACCTCATGGTCGGGCTCGACTTCGCCAAGGTCGATTCAAGCCAGCCGGAGGAAGAGGTCGCGATGTCGATCCTGACGCGGATGGGGCTGGCGTCGAAGGCCGACGCGCCGAGCGATACGCTGAGCCAGGTCGAACTGCGCAAGATGGAGCTTGCCCGCGCGATGGCGGTGCGCCCGAAGCTCCTGATTTCCGATGAGGCCATGGCCGGACTTTCCTCGTCCGAGGTCGACGAGGTGCTGGATCTCCTGATCAGCCTCGGCGAGGAGGACATCACCATCATCATGATCGAGCACATCATGCAGGCGGTGATGCGCTTCTCGGAGCGGGTGATGTGCCTCGACGCCGGCAAGATCATCGCCATCGGTGCGCCGGCCGAGGTGATGGCGAACAAGCGGGTGCAGGAGGCCTATCTTGGCACTTAGCCTTGCCATCGAAGGCCTCGATGCCGGCTATGGCGCCGTCAAGGCGCTGCGCGGCGTCACGCTCCATGTCGAGTCTGGTGAGACCGTCGCGCTGCTAGGCACCAACGGCAACGGCAAGAGCACGCTGATGAAATGCGTGATGGGTATGGTTCGTCCCGACCGCGGCCGGCTGTCGCTTTCGATCGACGGGCAAGCCCACGATCTGACAAGGCTCTCGCCCGAGGCGATCGTCGATCTCGGCGTGGCGCTGGTGCCGGAGGGGCGGCGGCTGTTTCCCAAGCTGACGGTCACGGAAAACCTGATGCTGGGCGCTTTCCGGAAAGCAGCCCGCTCGACGATCGACGGCAACCTCGCGCTTGTCTTCGAGACCTTTCCGGTACTGAAGGAACGGCGAAGCCAGCTTGCCGGCACCATGTCGGGCGGACAGCAGCAGATGCTCGCGATTGCGCGCGCGCTGATGTCTTCCCCGCGGCTGCTGCTGATCGACGAGCCGTCGGTCGGGTTGTCGCCGCTTCTGGTGTCGCAGACTATCGCCAAGATCGGCGAACTCAAGCAGCGTGTCGGCCTGACGGTGCTGATGGCGGAGCAGAATTTCAACCAGGCGATCCGGATCGCCGATCGCGGCTACATCATCGTCCACGGCGAGATCGCGGTTGCCGCGCGGTCGGTCGACGAGTTGAAAGCCAACGACATCGTCAAGCGGCTCTATCTCGGCGGTGTCGCCTGACGAATATGACGGCATCGTGTACCCTGGTCCGATGCGTCCTTGATGTTTTTTACTTTGTTCCGATTTTACAGTCTCGCCTGTTGCACTCTGTTATCCCATAATCCCGCGACCGTGCCAGACGAAGAACAAATGAGGGCCAGCCATGAAGATCGACGACGTCAGGCGAACCGCCTATTCGATGCCGCTGACCAACCCGGCGTTTCCGCGGGGACCGTATCGCTTCTTCAACCGCGAATATTTCATCATTACCTACCGCACCGATCCCGACGTGCTCGCCGCGGTGGTGCCGGAGCCGCTCGAGGTGGCCGAGCCGGTCGTGAAGTACGAATTCATCCGCATGCCCGACTCCACCGGCTTCGGCGACTACACCGAAACCGGGCAGGTGATCCCGGTCCGCTTCAAGGGTGAGGAGGGCGTCTACGTCCACTCGATGTATCTGGACGACGAGGGGCCGATTGCCGGCGGCCGCGAGTTGTGGGGATTTCCCAAGAAACTGGCTTCGCCGAAAATCGCCGTCGAAAGCGATGTTCTGGTCGGCACGCTGCATTACGGCTCGGTGCTCTGCGCCTCGGCCACCATGGGCTACAAGCACCGCGCGGTCGATCACGACGCGGTGCTGAAGTCGATGAGGGCGCCGAACTTCATGCTCAAGATCATCCCGCATGTCGACGGCACGCCGCGGGTCTGCGAGCTGGTGCGCTACTATCTCGAGGACATCACCTTGAAGGAAGCCTGGACCGGACCGGCCGCGCTCGGCCTGTTTCCGCACGCGCTCGCCGACGTGGCGCGGCTGCCGGTGCGTGAGGTGGTGTCCGCGCTGCACTGCAAGGCGGATCTGACGCTGGGACTGGGGACGGTGGCGTTCGATTACATGGCGAAGTGACAGGCAGGAATCTCTACTTGCCTGCGATCACTGCGCGCCCTTGAGCTTGCACGACGTCGAGCAGGTGGTCACCACGCCGCGTTCGCAGCTGATGCATACGGCGACGCATTGCTTCATGTCCTTGGGATTGTATGGGCTGTAAAGCTTCCGGGCGCAGGTCTCTACCGAGCCCGTGACGTCGTTATTGCTCTCAGGCGTGCACGAAGCCAGTGCAGCGGCCGACAGGACAATGGCAATGATGACGCGCATGTTGAGTCGCTCCCGCCGGGGCGCCGTCGCCTGGGAAGCAGCGGCGACGGCCCTCGGCCTCGCGGAAATTTACCGCTCAGGATCGCGCGATTGCCTTAAGCGAGTATTACAGGAAGCGTGTTCCCGGTGCGTACTTCTACGCGCCGGGAACGGCGCAGGACCGCGATGTGCACTGCACACCCCAAACGGTTCCCTACCGCACCAGGACGTTGCGGAACTGCCAGGGGTCCGACGTGTCGATGTCTTCCGGGAACAGCCCGGGCCGGTCGGCGAGGGGCGTCCAGTCGGTGTAATAGCCCTTCACCGGGCCGAGATACGGCTTCTGGATTTCCAGCAGGCGATCGAAATCCATCTCGTCGGCTTCGACGATGCCTTGGTTCGGGTTTTCCAGCGCCCACACCATGCCGCCGAGCACGGCGGAGGTCACCTGCAGGCCGGTGGCGTTCTGATAAGGCGCGAGTTTGCGGGTCTCTTCGATGGAGAGCTGCGAGCCGTACCAGTAGGCATTGTTGTCGTGGCCGTACAGCAGCACGCCGAGTTCGTCGATGCCATCGACGATTTCGTTCTCATCGAGGATGTGGTGCTTTTCCTGCATCTTCGCTGCGCGGCCGAACATTTCATGCAGCGACAGCACGGCGTCGTCAGCCGGATGATAGGCATAGTGGCAGGTCGGCCGATAGATCGCCGTGCCCGATGCGTCACGCACCGTGAAGTAATCGGAGATCGAGATCGATTCGTTGTGGGTGACGAGGAAGCCATACTGCGCGCCGCGGGTCGGGCACCAGGTGCGCACGCGGGTGTTGGCGCCGGGCTGCATCAGATAGATGGCGGCGCCGCAGCCAGCTTCGTGGGTATGCGCATTCTCGGGCATCCACTTTTCGTGGGTGCCCCAACCGAGTTCGGACGGCTGTACGGCTTCCGACAGGAAACCTTCCACCGACCAGGTGTTGACGAAGACATCAGGCTCTTTCGGCGACTTCGAGCGCTGGGTGTCGCGTTCGGCGATGTGGATGCCCTTGACGCCAGCCTGCCGCATCAGGTCCGCCCATTCGGCTTTGGTCTTCGGCTTGGGGGCATTGAGCTTCAGATCAGCGGCGACATTGAGCAGCGCCTGCTTGACGAAAAAGGAGACCATGCCGGGATTGGCGCCACAGCAGGAGACGGCCGTCGTCGAGCCCGCGGGGCGCGCTTTCTTGGCGGCCAGCGTCGCTTCGCGAAGGGCGTAGTTGGAGCGCGCTTCCGGGCCCTTCGAAGAATCGAAATAGAAGCCGAGCCAGGGCTCGTTGACGGTGTCGATATAAAGAGCGCCAAGTTCGTTGCAGAGTTCCATGATGTCGTTAGAGCCGGTATCGACCGAGAGATTGACGCAAAAACCCTGGCCGCCGCCTTCAGTGAGCAGCGGGGTCAGCAAGCCGCGATAATTGTCCCTGGTCAGGCCCTGCTGGATGAATCTTACATTGCGCTTCTCGCAATGTGCCTTGCGGCCCTCATCCTTGGGATCGATCACGGTGATGCGCGACTTGTCGTAATCGATATGCCGCTCGATCAAGGGCAGCGTGCCTTTGCCGATCGAGCCGAAGCCGATCATGACAATGGGGCCGGTGATTTTCGCGTGGATGGGCGATGACATTGGCTTGGGACTCCGAGGGACAGGGGCGAATGCGCGGGGTCTGCGCGATAAGGGAACGGAAAGTGGCGGCGGGTCGGGCAATGCCCTGTGAATGGCCGTTACATTTTGCCAATCAATGTCAGGCGGTCAATTCGGTCCGTGGACTTCAATGACGGTGAGGGACCTCAGTTCACCCGATGGCGTTGCGAAGGTGATGGCCTGCCCGGCTGCGAGGCCAATTAACGCAGCGCCGATCGGGGTCAGAACCGAGATGCGGCCCGCCTCGATGTTGGCAGACTTCGGATACACGAGCGTGACCTGCTTTTGCAGGCCCGTCACATCGTCCCTGAAAGTCACTTCGGATTCCATCACGACGATGCCGGCGAGCGGTGTCGTATCGGGAACGACCGTCGCGCGTTCGATTTCTCGAGCCAGGAATTCGGCCGTGGCCGGAGAAGTCTCGGCGGCCGCTTCGGCAAGCTGGGCGAGCCGTTCGCTGTCGGCCTGCCGGATCTTGATCGGTGGAAGCTCTGTTCGAGGCACGTTGATCATGTTCTTCACATTCATTCGGACGCGGCATGCCGGTGGCATCACGCGATCAATATTCAGAAAGGGCAGATGTTGGGGTGTTTTAAATCGCAGGCAATCGACCCGGACGGGCCAACGATATCCGTCCGGGCTACCTTCCTGCGTGAAGGTGACCGGCGCGCAGCAGCAATCGTTTGCTATGCAGGTTCATCATGATCACCTCAACCTAGGTACACTGCCGGCAAAGTCAACCGGCGTTCCCGTGATATTCGGCCGCCTCACGCGCCGAGGTTCAAGTCCGCCGTTTCGCGGTGACTTCGATCTCGACCTTCATCTCGGGTTTTGCGAGGCCAACGACGATCAGCAACGTCGCCGCGGGGCGAATGTCGCCGAGGACTTCGCCACAGACGGCGAAGTGGGCATCCACGTCCTTGGCGTCGGTGACGTAGTATGTCGCGCGGACGATATCGGCCATCGCGAAGCCGCCCTCTTTCAAGGCGGCCTCGATGGTCCTGAAGCAGTTTCGTGACTGGCTTGTGACATCCGCCGGCATCGTCATGGTGGCGTAGTCATAGCCGGTGGTGCCGGCCACGAAGGCGAAATCGCCGTCGATGACGGCGCGGCTGTAGCCGGCGGCCTTCTCGAACGGCGAACCGGTAGAAATCAGGCGGCGGGGCATTGCGAACCTCGATCTCCGGGAGTGTTGATCTTGGGCATGATCCAGGGCAGGTTTTGACGCGGTTTAAGGGCTTTTCGGCTGGCCGTGCAACCCTGGCGAAGCGCAGCCGGCGCACGCCCCTGCGTGCTATCGGGGCGCTTTCCACATGGCCTCAGGCCACGCGGGGCACGAGCAGCGCCTTCCGGGCCCGCCCTGCCTTTGCTTTCGGCAGCGGTGCGCCCGTGGCAGAGATCATGCCCCAGGCGCCGTCGAGCGCGCCCTTGCAGAGCTCGAGGCCGAGCAGTCGGTCGCGCTCGAACGGGCCGGGCAGCGACATCTGGCTTGTCTTGGCGGCAGAGAAGCCGAAGCGGGCGTAATAGGGCGCATCGCCGAGCAGGATTACCGCGCGATGGCCACGCGCCTTCGCCGCCGCGAGTGCGTGGTCCATCAGCGCGGCCCCGACGCCGAGCTGGCGGGAGGATTCCTCGACCGCCAGCGGGCCGAGCATGAGCGCCGGGATGCCCCCGGCGCTGACGTGCCACAACCGCACGGTGCCCACGAGCCGGCCCTGGCGCACGGCCGACAAGGCAAGGCCTTCGGCGGGCGCGCGTCCGTCGCGCAGGCGCTGGCAGGTGCGCGTATGGCGGTTGTCGCCAAAGCAGGCATCCAGCAGCGCTTCGCGCGCAGCGACGTCCGAGGCTCGTTCCGCACGGATCGCGAACGGAGCGGCATCGGAGATAGGGGCAACGGTGGTCTTCCGCAAAGCAGTCATGGCACGTCAGTCCCCGCTCCGAACGGCGGTGAAGCCGCAGGGAGCGCTGTCAGAAAATCGGCAAATGAGGGGGAGGGAGCCGGCGCACCGGCTCCCGATTGATCCAGCCTCTAACGAGGCGTCAGATGTGGTAGGTCCGCAGCGGCGGGATGCCGTTGAACGCCACCGACGAGTAGGTCGACGTATACGCGCCGGTGCCTTCGATCAGCAGCTTGTCGCCGATCTCGAGCGTCACCGGAAGCGGGTACGGCATCTTCTCGTACAGCACGTCGGCGCTATCGCAGGTCGGTCCTGCGAGCACGCACGGCGTCATCTCCGCACCGTCATGCGGGGTGCGGATGGCGTAGCGGATCGACTCGTCCATCGTCTCGGCGAGACCGCCGAACTTGCCGATGTCGAGATACACCCAGCGCACCTCGTCCTCGTCGCTCTTCCTGGAGATCAGGACGACTTCGGTCTCGATGATGCCGGCATTTCCGACCATGCCGCGGCCCGGCTCGATGATCGTTTCCGGGATCTGGTTGCCGAAATGCTTGCGCAGCGCACGGAAGATCGACCGGCCGTACTGCACGACCGGAGGAACGTCCTTGAGGTACCTGGTCGGGAATCCGCCGCCCATGTTGACCATGGACAGGCTGATCCCGCGCTCCGCGCAGTCACGGAAGACCGTCGAAGCCATCGCCAGCGCACGATCCCACGCCTTCACCTTGCGCTGCTGCGAGCCGACATGGAACGAAATGCCGTACGGCTCCAGGCCCAGACGCTTGGCGAGGTCGAGCACCTCGACCGCCATCTCCGGATCGCAGCCGAACTTGCGCGACAGCGGCCATTCGGCGCCTGCGCAATCATAGAGAATGCGGCAGAACACCTTGGCGCCGGGGGCGGCACGGGCGATCTTCTCGACTTCGGCGGCGCAGTCGACCGCGAACAGGCGAATGCCGAGCGCGAAGGCGCGCGCGATATCGCGCTCCTTCTTGATCGTGTTGCCATAGGAGACGCGGTCCGGCGGCGCACCGGCGGCCAGCGCCATTTCGATCTCGGCGACGGTCGCCGTGTCGAAGCACGAGCCCATCGAGGCGAGCAGCGACAGCACTTCGGGCGCAGGGTTCGCCTTCACCGCGTAGAACACGCGGCTGTCCGGCAAGGCCTTCGCGAAGGTCTGGTAGTTGTCGCGCACGACTTCGAGGTCGACGACGAGACACGGCTCGGTGTCGAGGCCCTCGCTGCGGCGGTTGCGCAGGAATTCCTGAATACGTTCGGTCATGGCACTCTCCCAAACGGCCCAGCGACGGGCGCGTTCAAACGGTTCCCGGACCTGAGCGCCTTGGCCTTGCCGCACGATGGAGACGCGACAAAGCCTCGAACTCGAGGACCGAATTGTGCTGCCGTGGATTGGTTGGGAGATTTCCCGCCCGCACACCTGGCAATGAAGGACAAGCCTTTTCAGTAGCCCGCGCCGGCGGTGGAATGCCGGTAGAGACCAAAAAAGCCCGATCCGTCGTTGCTTTAAGTCGCGTCCCCCGTTGAGAGCGGGGTGCGCCGGTTCGCCTCCGGCTGCCAGTCACGGTTGCAAAAGATGGTGAGACCTTCAACGGCATCCCTGGAGAGAGATGCTGGCCGCGCGTTTTGCGACCCTCGGTTCTTCCATCCCTTGGCGGCTGTCCGGCCTCTTGTCCGGATACCTACCGACTGACACACGACCACAGGCACGTGCGAAATTGGGCAACGCTGGAAATAGGTGTTTTGAGTCCGCTTCGCAACATATTTTTTAGGCTGGGGACAAATTTCCCTAACGCGTGATTACGAACGCGTTCGCAGCGCGTGCGGCGAAGACAAATATGAATGGACGTTAAGATTCTCGGGCGACACGGCGGTCATTTAGCCCCTGTGCCGCAGCGGTTTCTCGCATGTCGTGTCAGGCGAGTTTGCTGCGCGCGCACGAGGCGCGTCTCGCGCGGAAGGCGCGTCAGCGGCGCTTCGTAAACGGCTCGATGCGCTGAGCCGTGCGGATGAAGCTGACCATGATCATCACGCCGATCGCAAACAGCACCGCCTGCAGGATGTGCGCGCTGGTGTCGTTGAGGCCGAACAGGATCGCGAGCGCCCAACCGCCGGCGAACGCCGCGCCGAAAACTTCCGCGCCGATCAGGATCGCCGCCGAGATGACGGTGATGACACTCGGCCAGACGATCTCGCGGGAGGAGGTGGAGGCGGGCTGTGGGCTCATGGAACAGGTCCTGTTTAAGGGGGTGCAATCTCTCCGAAAAGAGCCCATCTATCAAGCGTAAAAGGCCCAAAAATGCCGCATCGCGTGATATAGATTGCCGCATGTTCCAGAGCGTTTTCGCGCGAACCGGATACCGGTTCGTGCGAAGAAAACGCATCAAAACAAGGCCTGGAGCCCGGTCATGATTGGATCAGGACCGAAGACGCTCCAGCGGATGAAACGGGAATTGTGATGTCAGAAAACCCGCAGACGCCTGCCCCGCCGGAAGCCGGCGCAAACCCGCTGCTCAAGCCGTGGCAGACGCCGTTCGAGACGCCGCCGTTTGCCGAGATCGCGCCGGAGCATTTCCTGCCGGCCTTCGAGCAGGCCTTTGTCGATCATGCCGCCGAGATCGCGGCGATCACGCATGATCCCTCCATGCCGGACTTCGCCAACACCATCACCGCGCTGGAGCGCTCCGGCAAGCTGCTCTCCAGGGTCTCGGCCGTGTTCTACGACCTGGTCTCGGCGCACTCCAATCCGGCGATCCTGGAGATCGACAAGGAGGTCTCCTTGCGGATGGCGCGGCACTGGAACCCGATCATGATGAACGCGGTGCTGTTCGGCCGCATCGCGATGCTGCACGAGAAGCGCGCCACGCTCGGCCTGACCGGCGAGCAGCTGCGGCTCCTGGAGCGCACCTACACCAACTTCCACCGCGCCGGCGCCGGCCTCGACGAGGTCGCCAAGAAGCGCCGGGCCGAGATCAACGAGCGGCTGGCTCAGCTCGGCACCTCGTTCAGCCACCATCTGCTGGGCGACGAGCAGGACTGGTTCATGGAGCTCGGCGAGGACGACCGCGCCGGCCTTCCCGACGCCTTCATAACCGCGGCGAAAGCCGACGCCGAAGAACGGGGCATGGCCGGCAAGGCGATCGTGACGCTGTCGCGCTCCTCGGTCGAGCCGTTCCTGAAGAGCTCGTCGCGCCGCGACCTGCGCGAGAAGGTGTATCGGGCCTTCACCGCGCGCGGCGACAACGGCAACGCCAACGACAACAACGCCACCATCGTGGAAATTCTCGCCCTGCGGGAGGAAGCCGCGAAGATCATGGGCTTTCCGACCTACGCCGCCTACCGGCTGGAGGATTCCATGGCCAAGACGCCGGAGGCCGTGCGCGGCCTGCTGGAGCGGGTCTGGAAGCCCGCGCGCGCCCGGGCGCTCGCCGATCGCGACGCCCTGCAGGCGCTGATCGCGGAGGAGGGCGGCAACTTCACCCTCGCCCCCTGGGACTGGCGCTACTACGCCGAGATCCTGCGGCAGCGCCGCGCCAATTTCGACGACGCCGCGATCAAGCCCTATCTCGTGCTCGACCACATGATCGAGGCCGCCTTCGACTGCGCCACCCGCCTGTTCGGGATCACCTTCTCCGAGCGCAAGGACATCCCGGTCTGGCATCCGGACGTCCGGGTCTGGGAGGTCAAGGGGCCCGACGGCAAGCACAAGGCGCTGTTCTATGGCGATTACTTCGCCAGGCCCTCAAAGCGTTCCGGCGCCTGGATGACCTCGCTGCGCGACCAGCAGAAGCTCGACGGCGAGATCGCGCCG
>DATCXE010000425.1:0-2630 GCA_036565985.1 Bradyrhizobium sp. | reverse complement strand
GGACGTCGCCAGCGTGAAGAACGTGCACAAGCGCTATGGCAGCCGGACGATCTACGAGGGACTTGATTTCCAGGTCCGCCGCAAGGAGCGCTGGTGCGTGATGGGCGTCAACGGTGCGGGCAAGTCCACGCTGTTGAAGCTGGTGGCCGGCGCCACGGAGCCGGATAACGGCGCGGTGACGCTGGGCGGCAGCGTGAAGATGGGCTACTTCGCGCAGCACGCCATGGATTTGCTCGATGGCGAACGCACGGTGTTCCAATCGCTGGAAGACTCGTTCCCACAGGCCGGCCAGGGCTCGCTGCGCACGCTGGCCGGCTGCTTCGGATTCTCCGGCGACGACGTCGAGAAGAAATGCCGGGTGCTCTCAGGCGGCGAGAAGGCGCGGCTGGTGATGGCGCACATGCTGTTCGACCCGCCGAATTTCCTGGTGCTGGACGAGCCGACCAACCATCTGGATCTGGCGACCAAGGAAATGCTGATCAACGCGCTGTCCGAATTCGAGGGCACCATGCTGTTCGTCTCGCATGACCGGCATTTTCTGGCCGCACTCTCCAACCGCGTGCTGGAGCTGACGCCGGAAGGCGTCCATCAGTACGGCGGCGGCTATTCGGAATATGTCGCGCGGACCGGCCATGAGGCGCCGGGGCTGCGGAGCTAGCGCTTCCGTCTGGCCCCATATCGAAGAGCGCGTGATGCGGAAACGCATGGCGCTGCGCGCCGTGCTCGGCTTGTCGACCCCAGCCACGCCCGTTACCCTGCCTCAAAAACGGGGAGCGAACGGCCATGAAGCAGCTCAGGATCGGCGACATCACAATCGACGCGGTGATCGAGCGCGAGGGGCCGTGGCGGCGGCCGCAGGATTTTTTCCCGGCCTATGACGAGGCGGTGTTCAGGCATCATCTGGCGAGCATGGAGCGGGAGGTGTTCGACACGGCGCTCGGCCTGATGGTCATCACCTACCAGACCTTCGTGGTCCGCACGCCGCGCTACACCATCCTGGTCGATACCTGCACCGGCGAGGACAAGGGCCATCCGCCGCCGTTCGACTTCCCCGGCAAGGAACGCTGGCGCAACGAGCTGTTCGCGCTCGGTGTCAGCTACGAGCAGGTGGACTACGTATTCTGCACCCATCTGCACATCGACCACACCGGCTGGAACACGACGCTTCGCGACGGACGCTGGGTGCCGACATTTCCCAATGCAAAATACATTTTCCACAAACGGGAATATGCGGCGTGGGAGGCGGAGAATGCCAAGGGCGCCAACCCGCCCGGCACGGTTTTCCGCGACAATTGCCTGCCGATCATGGAAGCCGGCCAGGCGGTGCTGGTTGACGACGACTACGCGCTCGACGACACCGTCACCCTGACGCCGACGCCCGGGCATTCGCCCTGTCATTGCTGCGTCAATATCTTCTCGAAGGGCAAGCGCGCGGTGGTGGCCGGCGATCTCATGCATCACGTGATCCAGTGCCGCGAACCTGAATGGTCGGCGAAGCCGGACTGGGATCCGAAGCAATCGGCGATCTCGCGGCGAAAGTTTTTTGCCTCCGTTGCCGGCACCGACACGCTGATCCTGCCGATCCATTTCCCGACGCCCACGGTGGGCCTGATCACGACCGACGGCGACCGCTTCGACTATCGTTTCAAGCGGGACTAGCTGAAATGTCCGACAATGCCAGCTATGACTACATCGTCGTCGGCGCCGGATCGGCCGGCGCCGTGGTTGCAAGCCGCTTGAGCGAGAACGGCAGCTGTCGCGTGCTGCTGCTGGAGGCCGGCACCAAGGGATCGAACCATTTCTGGGCGCGCATCCCGGTCGGCACCTCCAAGATGATCGACGATCCCACGGTGAACTGGTGCTACAAGTCCGAGCCCGACGAAGGCTCGGGCGGGCGCCGCATCGACGTGCCGCGCGGCAAGATGATGGGCGGCTCGAGTTCGATCAACGGCATGGTCTATATGCGCGGGCAGGCGCAGGACTACGACCATTGGGCCCAGCTCGGCAATCGCGGCTGGAGCTACCAGGACGTGCTGCCGATCTTCCAGCGAATGGAGCGCTACGAAGGCGGCTCCGACGAGTTTCGCGGCCGCAGCGGGCTGCTGCGCGTCAACGATACCCCGCGCAACAAGGTGCCGCTGCTCGAGAAGATCATCGAGGCTGCCGAGAAAATCGGGCTTCCGTTCAACCCGGACCAGAATGGCGAGACCCAGGAAGGCATCGGCATGTCGCAGGTGACGATCGCCGGCGGCAAGCGCCAGAGCACCGCGGTCTGCTATCTCGATCCGGTGCGGGGAAGGCCGAACCTCGTCATCGAACAGGGCGCGATGGCGGAGGCGCTGATCCTGGAAGGAAAGCGCTGTGTTGGCGTGCGATATTCCACAGCCGGCGCGCGTCGAGAGGCAAGGGCTGTGCGCGAGGTGATCGTCTGCGGCGGCTCGATCAACTCGCCGAAGCTGCTGGAATTGTCCGGCATCGGACAGCCCGAATTGCTCCGCTCGCTTGGCATCGCGCCGCTGCATGAGCTGCGCGGCGTTGGCGAGAATTTGCGCGATCATTACTCGCCACGCCTGAAGTTTGCGATCGCCGCCCGCAACATGACCTTCAACGACAATGCGCGCGGCTGGCGG
>DATCXE010000231.1:0-3733 GCA_036565985.1 Bradyrhizobium sp. | reverse complement strand
CCGATCCAGCCCGCGTCCTATGGCGACGTCACGGTTCGCCCGATCGCGCAGAAGCCGACCCTGTTCCCGGATCACAAGGAAGCTGCCCGCGCCGAGCCGGAGCCGGCGGCGCCACCGGAAACCTTCATCCCGCAGGCGGCCGAGCGTGCACCGCTCCGCACCC
Source organism: Bradyrhizobium sp. (assembly GCA_036565985.1). Lineage (GTDB taxonomy): Bacteria > Pseudomonadota > Alphaproteobacteria > Rhizobiales > Xanthobacteraceae > Bradyrhizobium. Next base: position 3,570 of record DATCXE010000231.1, on the reverse strand, counting down.
CGCGGATGCCCAAGTTCGAGGATCTGCCGATGCCGGCGCAGGCCGAAATCCGGCAGGCCCGCGGCGAGCCTGAGGAGGAGCACCCGCAGAAGTCAAAGCTCTCGCTGCTGCAGCGCCTCGCCAATGTCGGCCTCGGCCGCCGCGACGAAGAGAGCGAGCCGCCGATCGCGGCCCGCGCCTCGGGTCCTGCCATGGCGCCGCTTCCCGAACGCAAGCCGCAGCGCTCCGTCGCCCAGCAAATGGCGAATCACGACCCGGTATCGGAGTATGCAAAACGCCCCGCGCCGCAGGGTTTGGACGCCCATGGCCGCCCCGCACCTGTTGCCCCGACGCCACAGGGCGACGACCATCTTGATATCCCCGCCTTCCTGAGGCGGCAGGCGAACTGAGATTTGTTACAATTCAGACGACCGGAGGGGCCCCCGCTGACACAGTTGGGGCCCTTTTCTGTTGCCGGGTATCCAGCCGTGGCTGTCTGGTCAACCAACTGATTTTAAATCATTAATTATGTATTTCGTGGTCAGATATTGCCGTGGATAACGTATACGGCCGCGGCGAAATTTGATGAACACTTGGCGCGAATGCGGCAGAGATGGGGTAACAATCCGTAAAAAAGCGTGAGTTGTGCGCTTAGGGGCAGTGATTATGGTCTGCCGTGACTTGGGGATGCCTAGAACGAGAATCGACGCGAAAGCACGGTTCCCGTCTTTGGGTATAAGTCGGGTAGTGGGCGATTACGAATGAAATTCAGCCGTCAAACCACGCTTCGGTCGCAAGCCACCGTGACGGGCGTCGGCGTTCACTCTGGTTTACCGGTCAGCCTTACGCTCGGACCTGCACCTGTCGATGCGGGTTTTATTTTTGTCCGCACCGGCCTCGATGATGCCGACCGCGAAGTTCCTGCGCTCGCTGAATCCGTCATCGCCACCGACCTCGCGACCGTTCTGGGCGATCGGGAAGGCCCGCTGGTTTCCACCGCCGAGCATGTGCTCGCTGCCTTGCGCGGTATGGGTGTCGACAACGCCACCATTGAAATAGACGGTCCCGAAGTTCCGATCATGGATGGCAGCGCGGCTGCCTTCGTCGCCGCCATCGATCAGGCCGGCGTCGTGACCCAGTCCGCCGCGCGCCGTTTCATTCAGGTTCTGAGGCCGGTGCAGGTCGCGATGGGCGATAGCTTCGGCGAATTGCGTCCGCATGCGGGCGGCTTCCGCGCCGAGATCGAAATCGACTTCGCCAATCCGGTGATCGGCCGCCAGAATTTCTCGCTCGATCTCAACCCCGAAAGCTTCCGCCGCGAGGTTTCCCGCGCCCGGACCTTCGGCTTCATGAACGACACCGCGCGCCTGTGGAAAGCGGGCTTCGCGCTTGGAGCTTCGTTCGAGAATTCGGTGGTTTTCGACGAGCAGCTCCTGCTCAACCCGGAGGGGCTGCGCTACCGCGATGAATGCGTCCGCCACAAGGTGCTGGATGCCATCGGCGATCTCGCTCTCGCCGGTCTGCCGCTGCTCGGCGCCTACCGCTCGGTGCGCGGCGGTCACAAGCTCAACCATGCCGTCCTGACGGCCCTGTTGGCCGATCGCAGCGCCTGGCGGGTGGTCGATAGCGAACCGGCACGCCGTCCCCGCAGCCAGGTCGAGGCCGGTGCGGGCATGGTGGGCGGCATGATCGCCCCGGCCTTTGGCCCTGACGTCTCCTGACTTTCAAGTTTGAAACGTCCGGACTTTCGGTTTCGAAACGTCCGGACTTTCGGTTTCGAAACGTCCTGACCGTCACTTCTTTGAAATGCCACGAGCTGTCCACAGCCCGGCCGTTCCAATTTCCCCAGTAACCACAATTGGTAACCATGGTATTTTGCCGCCTTAATCCGGGCGAATTGCCTGCGTATTCGGTTGGTTAGGGACCACTTTTCGTCTACACAGGCCCACGATTGCACGATAGAGCGTCACGGGCGGGGGAGTTGTGTCCATGACCGCGGTTCATCGACGGACGGATTCCGTTACTATCCGCACCAGAGGCGTCTCATTTCCATGTCGGCACAGCGTATGACGCTCGAACAACGCACTTCATCTGGCATGTCCAGCCTTGCCAAGGCCGGACATATGGCCGGACGCTCGCTGCGGCTGGCGGCAGGCCTGATCGTGCTGGCGATCCCTCTGGGCGGATGCGGCACGGGCGCGCTGTGGGACAAGTTCACCGCCAAGGACGACACCTTCGTCGAGGAACCGGCGGACAAGCTCTACAATGAGGGCTTGTACCTGATGAACCAGCGCAAGGATAACAAGGCCGCTTCGAAGAAGTTCGAGGAAGTCGATCGCCAGCATCCTTATTCGGACTGGGCGCGCAAATCGCTCCTGATGTCGGCCTATTCCTTCTACAATTCCGGCGACTATGACAGCTGCATCGGCGCTGCGACCCGCTACGTCACGCTGCACCCGGGCAGTCCCGATGCGGCCTACGCGCAATATCTGATCGCGGCCTCGCATTACGACCAGATCCCGGACATCTCCCGCGACCAGGGCCGCACCGAGAAGGCGATCGCGGCGCTCGAAGAGGTGATTCGCAAATATCCGACCTCGGAATATGCGACCTCCGCCAAGGCCAAGCTCGAGGGCGCACGCGACCAACTCGCCGGCAAGGAAATGGACGTCGGCCGCTATTACATGGAAAAGCGCGACTACACCGCCGCCATCAACCGCTTCAAAACGGTGGTCACGCGCTACCAGACCACGCGGCATGTCGAGGAAGCGCTGGCGCGGCTGACCGAGGCCTATATGGCGATCGGCATCGTCGGCGAGGCGCAGACGGCGGCAGCCGTACTTGGGCACAACTTTCCTGACAGCCGCTGGTACAAGGACGCCTATAATCTTGTAAAGTCGGGTGGTCTCGAGCCGAACGAGAACAAGGGCTCCTATATCTCCAGGGCCTTCAAGAAGATGGGTCTCGGCTAGGAATTGACTTCGCATGCTGGCGCGTCTGTCGATCCGTGACATCGTCCTGATCGAACGGCTCGATATCGAGTTCTCCCGTGGCCTCGCGGTGCTGACCGGCGAGACCGGCGCGGGCAAATCCATCCTGCTCGATGCATTCGCGCTGGCGCTCGGCGGCCGGGGTGATTCGGGCCTTGTCCGCCATGGCGCGGAGCAGGGCCAGGTGACCGCGACGTTCGACATCCCCAAGGGGCATCCGGCCGCAAGGATCCTTTCCGAAAACGGCCTCGACGACACCGGTGAGATGATTCTCCGCCGCGTGCAGCTTGCCGACGGCCGCACCCGCGCCTTCATCAACGACCAGTCGATCAGCGTGCAGACCCTGAAAGCGGTCGGCGCCGCGCTGGTCGAGATCCATGGCCAGCATGACGAGCGCGCGCTGGTCGATGCCTCGACGCACCGGCAGTTGCTCGATGCGTTCGCCGGGCTCGAGAAGGAAGTCGCGACGCTCGAAACATTGTGGGAGGCGCGGCGGACCGCCAACCATGCGCTCGACGAGCATCGCGCCAGCATGGAACGCGCCGCCCGCGAGGCGGATTACCTTCGCCATGCCGCCGACGAGCTGAAGGCGTTGAAGCCA
>DATCXE010000222.1:0-2323 GCA_036565985.1 Bradyrhizobium sp. | reverse complement strand
GGCGTCGGCGACGAGGCCTTCACGGGTGCGGGAGCAGGCGCCGGTTGCGCCGGGGTGTCGGCAACGTCGTCGTCCTTGCTCTTCGAGCCCAGGCCCTTGAGATCGATATTGCCGAGCGTGCCGTTATAGCCGGGCGCGGTGATCCTGATGCAGGAGAGCGCGTTGCAGTTGCGCGGCGCCTCGACACGGATGCGCTCGCCGTTGATCTGGAGCGTCATGCCGCCGGCGTGCGCCGAGGTGGTGGCCATCAACAATGCGGCGATGACGTAGAGCTTCTTCATGAGGGCCTCCTCAGCGGCTTGTGAACGGTGGCGGTGAACTTGCCCGGACCCTATGCGTCGCCGCCGGGACCTTCCGTGACGTGCATCACAATGCCCTCATAGCCCGCGCGACGCGTTTGCACGGCGATTCAAATCACATCGGGAAGGCCCTCCGCCGCCTAGGTTTTCTGCCGTCCAGTTTTTCTCCGGCATCGCCCGCGGAGGTTCCGATGAAACGATTGTGGTTTTTAGCCGTGCTGCTGGCGCTCTGCTCGTGCCGTTCGGTGTCCTGCGCCTCGATGGCCGCAGCCACCGCCTGGTGACCTCGCGGGCGGCGTTAACCGAGCCGCGCTCGTGAGCGCCAACAGCGATCACGAAAACGCCCGGTGGAGTTATCCACCGGGCGAGAAGGTCCATATCTGGACGGGGAGTCCTAGAACACGCCGAGCACGATAGCGCCGACGAAAGCGATTGCGACATACGCGGTTACAACGCTCAGTCTGCCTACGAGTGGACTTACGAAATCCATTGGGAATGCTCCCTTGGTTCACGTCGTGCCCGCAAATAACTCTCGACGCTAGCGAGTCGTTCCCCGCCGAAAAAGTCAGGGTTGCTGTCCATCCCGACATGCGCACAGCCGAAAGTTCCGCTCAACATGGTGAAAAGTTCGTAAACTCAACATGTTGAAGAGTCTTTAAATAAATTGGTCGAACTTGCGCGGGATGACGCGCGGAGTTTGTTTGTATCTCGTCGGCTCCTTCGTCCTCGTATCGCTAGCGGGCTGCGGCCGCGGATTCTTTCAATCCGCCGAGCGTGCGCCGTGGCGGGCCGAGGCTGAGGTCGCTTGCCTGAAATCCGGCGCGGTCAAGGAGACGGCGGACGTGGTCCGCATCAGCCCGATTTCCGGTCCCGGCGTTTGCGGTGCGGAATACCCGCTCAAGGTCGCAGCGCTCGGCGACGACATCTCCAGCTTCGGTTTTGCCGACGAAAGCCTGCGTCCGCCCGCGAGCATCGGCAACCAGCCGCGCTGGCCGGTCGCGCGCGCGCCGGCTGCAGCGCCGCCGCAGGGAAATGATCAAGGGAGCTACCAACCGAACTATCAAGGGAATTATCAGGGGAACTCTTCGGGCAGCGCCTATCAGCCGAACTACGCGGCGCCATCCAGCGGGCCGATTTCGCTTTCCGCCCCCGGCGTCCGATCCCGCGAGGATGAAATCGATCTGCCGGCTGAAGGCATGCCGCAATCGCGCGACCCGCGGGGCGGCGGATATATGGCTGCACCGTCCTATCCCCCGCGTGAGCGTTACCCGGCGGCGGCACCATACTCGCAGCCATCGTATTCGCAGCCGGCGGGAGCGGCGCCTGCCTCGCCCCGGCTCGGGCCTGCGCAGGGAAATTCTGTCAGCGCGTTCGGGCAGGTCTCGATGAAGCCTGCGGCGACGCTGGCCTGTCCGATCGTTTCCGCGCTCGACCGCTGGCTCACCGATTCGGTTCAACCGGCGGCGATGCGCTGGTTCGGCGTGCGCGTCGTCGAGATCAAGCAGATCTCCGCCTATTCCTGCCGCGGCATGAACGGCAATCCGCACGCGCATATTTCCGAGCACGCTTTCGGCAACGCGCTCGATATCGCGGCCTTCACCCTCGCCGACGGCAGGCGCATCACGGTCAAAGGCGGCTGGCGCGGCGTGCCGGAAGAGCAGGGCTTCCTTCGCGAGGTGCATGCCTCCGCGTGCCAGCAGTTCAACACCGTGCTGGCGCCGGGCTCCAACGTCCATCACGAGGATCACATCCACGTCGACCTGATGCGGCGCGCCTCCGGCCGCACCATCTGCCAGCCGGCCGCGGCGTCGGGCGACGCAGTTGCGGCGCGGGCAGGGCAGCGCAACGGCTACGCCTCACGCGATCCTTATTCCACAGGATCGTCCGGCCGAAAGACCGTATCGCGCTGGTTCGGCGGCAGCGGCAAGGTAAACGAGGAAGACGAATTCGAGGATCATTAGGGTTTTCCCGTAGGGCGGATTAGCGAAGCGTAATCCGCCGCTCCAGCTGCGGTCACTCTCGCT
>DATCXE010000202.1:0-12124 GCA_036565985.1 Bradyrhizobium sp. | reverse complement strand
CGCGAGCACGGCCGCGGCAACGGCCAGCACGCCTCGACCAAAATAAAACCTCATTCGCCGGCCTCGAACGATTTCCGGCGAATGCCCGATGCCGGAATCGCAGTGACCATAGCACCGCCACGGCAGCGGACCAGCGGCATTTCCGATCAGGCGCCGGTCAGATGCTTCTCGATCTCGTGCACGGGCAGCCGGACGAAATCCTTGTCGAGCTCGGCCCGCACCACGCCGCGCAGACCTTGCGAACAGGCCGGCCGGATCACGCCGAGGGCGCGCGGCGGCGCGACCATGATCATCGACTTGATCTTGCCGGCGGTGACCGCCTCTTCGAGATGCTCGACCACCTTCAGCAGGAAGGCTTCTTCCGCCTGCTCGTGCCAGTCGGTTTGCGCGACTGCGCTCCGCCCGTGGCCGACCGAACTATGCGAACGGCCGGGTGCGTCGGTTCCCAGATCACGGGTCGGCGCGCCTTTCTGCTCGAACACCTTGATGGTCTTGAGGTTGGGAAATTTTGTGTCGCCGACGTTTTCAAGGACCAGCGCCCTGGCGCCGTCGCAAACCACCACCCACTCGCCGCTTCGGATCATTAGCCCGGACATGAACCAAACCTCCCACCGCTTCTGTCTGGAGCCAACGCCGAGACCGGAAGATTTGTTGCCGGAAAAATGTGCCTTAGTTGGTACCGTCCAGCAGGCGGCGGGCGATCACCTGAGCCTGGATTTCGGCGGCACCTTCGAAGATGTTGAGGATGCGAGCGTCGCACAAGAGGCGCGAGGCAGGGAATTCCAGCGCAAAGCCGTTGCCGCCGTGGATCTGCACCGCGTTGTCGGCGGCCGCCCACGCCACCCGTGCGGCGAGCAGCTTGGCCATGCCGGCCTCCAGGTCGCAGCGGCGGCCTGAATCCTTCTCGCGCGCCGCGAAATAAGTGAGCTGCCGCGCAATCATGATCTCGGTTGCCATCATTGCGATTTTGTCGGCGACGCGCGGGAACTCAACGATCGGCCGGCCGAACTGCACGCGGCTCTGCGCGTAGTCCATCGCCTGTTCCATCGCCGCCTGCGCCACGCCGATGGCGCGGGCCGCGGTCTGGATGCGCGCGGACTCGAAGGTCTGCATGAGCTGCTTGAAGCCGAGCCCCTCGACACCGCCGAGCAGGTTCTCCGCCTTCACCTCGAAGCCGTCGAAGGCGATCTCGTATTCTTTCATGCCGCGATAACCGAGCACCTCGATTTCGGTACCGGTCATACCCTTCACCGGAAAGGGATTGGCATCGTCGCCGCGCGGCTTCTCGGCCAGCAGCATTGAGAGGCCGCGATGGCCAGCCTCCTTCGGATTGGTACGCACCAGCAGCGTCATCAGGTCGGCGCGGACCGGATGGGTGATCCAGGTCTTGTTGCCATAGACCTTGTAGACATCGCCCGCGCGCACCGCGCGGGTCTTGATCGAGGCAAGGTCGGAACCGGTGTTAGGCTCGGTAAACACCGCGGTCGGCAACACTTCGCCGGAGGCAATTTTCGAAAGCCATTTCTCCTTCTGCGCCGCGGTGCCGCTGCCGAGGATCAATTCGGCGGCGATCTCCGATCGGGTGCCCAAGGAGCCGACTCCGATATAGCCGCGTGACAGCTCTTCCGAGACCACGCACATGGACTCCTTGCCGAGCCCCATGCCGCCGAACTCCTCGGCAATGGTGAGCCCGAACACGCCGAGTTCCGACATCTGCGCGATGGTCTCCATCGGGATGTAGCTGTTGGAGCGGTGCCAGCCCTGCGCGTGGCCGATGACCTCGCTGTCGGCGAATTTGCGCATCTCCTCGCGGATCGATTCCAGCGTCTCGTCGAGCCCGCAGGCGCCGACCGTGGCGCCATGGCTGGCACGCATCAGCTCGACCAGCCGCGCGCGCCGCTCCGCCGTATTGCCGCTGGCAACGAGTCCCTCGACGACCGGATTGATGCGGGCGGCGACCTGCGCCGCCGAAAGGCCGAGATCGGCCGGCCGCACCATCTCGCCCTGGCTCATCGGAATGCCGCCCACGACCTGCGCGAGGCATTCGCCGAGCCCGATGCGCACCAGGTGCTCCTCGATCTCGCCCAGCGTGCCCTCGCGCTGCATGCGTTCGGCGTAAGCCGCCAACTGTCGCACCGCTTGCGTATAGGTCGCGAGCCAGGCCAGCCCGTGGGTGGCACGCTGCTCGCGCTCGAACAGGCTGGCGACCACGCGGCCTTCCACCGCCACCCGCTCGCGGACCCGGGCCACCGCGTCGGCCATCAAGGCATCGAGCGCGGCGCCGGCCTCACGCGCACTCTCGATCAGTTCGTTTCCGGCAGCAGAGCGGGAGGCGGCGATCGGCATAAAGCATCCTCGGGACACGACGCCGGCGGCACCGGCCAACCGAGCCACACTAAGCGTGCAGTGCACAATTGCAAAGAGCCCCGAAAATAGGCCGGCGGAAGGCTGCGGCAGAACAGTCAGGGCCGAAACCTGACCGAAATTGCTACAATATTAACCATTTTGCGTTTTCCTGATGGAACTACCCCCGTGCGTTGCCGGCCATTTTGCCGAACGCGAAACCCGGGCCGGCCCCATGCACATCCGACTCCTTACACTGCCGTTCTCGCGGCTTTCACCGCTTCTCACGGGACTGACCCGATTGGCGGGCAGGATGTCGGTGCGCACCCGTATCGTGCTGCTGGCGCTGATCCCGGTGATCGGCTTCCTCGCCAATGGCGTCACCTACGTGTCCGGCGAAGACGAGGTCGGCCGCGCCTTCCACACCGTCAACCGCGCGCGTGAGCTTGCCGACGCCAGTCGCGACTTCAAGATCGCGGTCGCCGCGATGCGCATTGCGGTCAAGGATTTCTCAGTTCGGCCGCACGGCACGCTCATCGACCTCTTCGCGCAATCCCAGAACGAGGCGGACAAGAGCCTCAAAATCATCCAGCGCTCGATCGGCGGCTCGCATGCCAGCGACATCACGGCGCTGCGTGACACGCTGGCCGAGCTCAAAACCAATTTCGACAAGCTGGTCGCCGAGCAGCGCCAGCTCGGATTCGGCGACGAGGACGGCTTGCGCAAAAAGCTGGACGACGCCGGCAATGCGATCGAGCGCGCCATCAACGAGGACATGAGCTGGATCGCGGAAGTCGACGCCAGAAAACTGATGCTGGCCCTGCTGACCATGCGCCACTACGAGGCCGAATACCGGCTCAGCGCGAGCGAGCTGACGCAACAGCTTTTCCTCAACGGCTACAAGCAATTCGATGAGATCTTCAGCAGTATTGACGGCACGCCCGAGATGAAAGGGAAGCTCGAGGAGGAGGTGGAGCTTTATGTCGACACCTTCACTCACTGGATCAAAGTGTCCGACCGCGCCTATCCCTTGCGCGCGCTGATCGATATCGACAGCCAGAACATGTTGCCGCGCGCCGATGCCATCATCCAATCGGCCAATGCCACGGCCGAGCGCGCGTCGGCGGCGCTATCCGCCTCGCAAGTGCGCACGCGCATCGGCATCATCGCGGTCGGCATCGCCATGGTCGCGCTTGGACTGGGCCTGAGCTGGCTGATCGGCCGCAGCATCACCCGCCCGCTCAATGGCCTGGCCGACGTCATGAAGCGACTCGCCGACGGGGATACCTCAACGCGCATTCCGGCCACCAAGGCGCACGACGAGATCGGCGCCATGGCGCGCACCGTCATTGTTTTCCGCGACACGATGATCGAGCGCGAGCAGCTGGCGGCGAGCCAGGCCAAGGAGGCCGAAGCACGCGAGCAGCGCAGCGGCACGATCTCGACCACGATATCGCTGTTCAAGAGCTCGGTCGAAAGCGCACTCGCCAAATTGCGCGCGGCCTCGATGAAGCTTGAAATGACCTCGTCCGATCTCAACAAGGCGGCCGACACGGTGTCGTCGGAGGCCAGCACCGCGGAACGGCGCGTCACCGCGGCTTCCGACAATGTCACCGCGGCGGCGGGCTCGGTGGAGGAACTGGCGGCTTCGATCGGCGAGATCGCCTCGCAGGCGGCGAAATCGACCGATGTCGCCGCGCGCGCGGTCTCTGAAGCCGAGCGTACCGTCATCACCATGACAGAGCTGGGCAATGCCGCCACCCGCATCGGCGAGGTGGTCGGACTGATCCAGGCGATTGCCGGACAAACTAATTTGCTGGCGCTCAACGCCACCATCGAGGCAGCGCGCGCCGGCGAGTCCGGCAAAGGCTTCGCGGTGGTCGCGGCGGAAGTAAAGTCGCTCGCCGGCCAGACCGCCAAGGCGACGGAGGAGATCGCCGAGCAGATCGGCTCGATCCAGTCGGCCGCCACCGACGCCGCGCGCGCGATCGAGCAGGTCAACGCGATCATTCGGGACATGTCGGCCATCGCCACCACGGTGGCGGCGACGGTCGATCAGCAGAACTCGGCCGTCTCCTTGATCGCGCAGGGCGTCAACCGCGCCTCGGCCGAGGCGCGCACCGGCGCCGAATCGATGAGCCGGGTGTCCGGCGTGTCCACCGATGCGCGCGCCACTGCCGCCGACGTGAAAAACCTCGCCGACGCCGTGGCGGTCGAAGCCGAGAGCCTGGAAGCGGAAGTGCGCCAGTTCCTCAGCAACGTGCAGGCGGCCTGACCGCCATTCCGGGGTGTGGCCTTTCGGCCGCGCCCCGGAATGACGGTTGAGGCCAATGCAGCCGCCCTTGTAAACCGCGCGCCGATAGACAATCTCAGACGCGGCGTCCCCGGAGCAAAGCGCCTTGGGCATTCTCACGCTGTCGTTTCGGATCGCGCTCGACGCGTTCCGCCATTTCCTCGCGGATGACGGCTGGGCGATCGCCAGCCACATCGCGTTGTCCACATTGATGGCGATGTTTCCGTTCCTGATCGTGGTCACCGCGCTGGCCGGCTTCTTCTTCGGCTCGCAGGAGTTGGCGGACGAGGCGGCGCGCATCCTGCTGGAAGCCTGGCCGAAGGAAGTCGCAGGGCCCATCACGCAGGACGTGACCGGCGTTCTCACCAATACGCGCGGTGACTTGCTCACCTTCGGTGCCGCCTTCGCGCTCTACTTCGCCTCCAGCGGCGTGGAGAGCCTGCGCATCGGCCTCAACCGCGCCTACAACGCGGCCGAGTCACGCTCTTGGTGGCTGCTGCGGCTGGAGTCGATCCTCTATGTACTGGTCGGCGCCATCGCGATCCTCGCCTTCTCGTTTCTGGTGGTGCTGGGACCGTTTATCTGGGGAAAGCTGGTGCAGTATTTTCCGCTGGTGCAGCCCTTCGACGGCCTGGTCACGCTCTTGCGCTTTGCCATTGCGGCGGTCGTGCTGATCATCGCCCTGTTGATCCTGCATAGCTGGCTGCCGGCCGGCCGACGCGGATTCCTGGAGATCACACCGGGAATTGTCGCGACCTTGCTGCTGTGGATGATCAGCGGTGCGATATTCGGACGCTATCTCGCCGAGTTCGCCTTCGCCTATTCGACCATGTATTCCGGCCTCGCCTCCGCGATGATCGCGCTGGTCTTTCTTTACGTCTGCGCGTCCATCTTCATCTATGGCGGCGAATTGAATTCGGTCATTGCCAAAATGCGCGAGCAGGCCAAGGCGGGCTAAGCCCGCGTACTCATAAAACCGGTGCTGTAAACGCAGCTCCTCGAGGATCGCGGTCGGCGTGCATCCTAAGGTCATTCGCAAACGCATTCGGCTGGCTTTCCTAAGCCCCAACCTGACCCGTGCAATCCTTTTGTAGTGTCTGGCCTAAGACCTTGCCGGTGCACGCTTTTACGTCAGCGGGGCATTACAAGCAGCACCTCGCACAGCGTCTTATGCACGACTGGACTGTGGGATACGCATTTAGCGGCCGCCCTTTCGCGAAGTCGCCGATCTGTTCATCGACGCCTGTGCGGTGTACAGTTCGGTCCGGAAAAGCGAGCAAGAGGCGCGGTGTTCCGCTATCGGACATCGGCCGCCAAAGACGGCTGTGATGTGTTCGCGTGCGCGACGTCTTCCTCAGCTTTTAAAGGCGTCGCTGCGCCGAATTGAGAGCAGCGTCCATGTCGCCAACGATCATCCGCGCCAAGTGCGGCCGGACCTTGGGCGCCTTTGACTTCTATTTATTCTAATGCTCGACGCCGAGGACATGCGGGTTTGCCAGGCCAGTTCCAACAGAGGAACAGCCCAAGCAGGTAGCGGCGCTCAAGAGGAGCATGTGGCCATGCAAATGCACGAAACCGAAATCCACGATTACGCGCGGCAATTGCTGGAAGCCCATGGCGCTCAGGCAATTACAGAGGCTGCGCGAAAGGCCCGCGCTTTTGAAGAAAATGGCCAGCAGGAAGAAGCGGAAACCTGGCGGCACATCGAGGCGGCTCTGAAGCAGATGCGCGGGCCGCATGTCAGTTGATGCGGCCGCGCGGGGCTGATGGATTCTGTTTGAATGCTTGTGCTGATCGCATGAGGCCGGCGCACAGTCGTGCTGGCGAGTTGCGGTGAACGCAGGCTGCGCATGCACTTTGGACCATGGACCGGCCGTTTTACGGACATCCAGCGAAACCATCGATGGACTCGTTTTCCGAGACACGGGAGCAGCCCATGTTTCTCAATTGCGCGACGATCGACGATGTATTGAAAGCAATCAACGCTCAGAAAGTCCAGATGATCGACCTGCGGTTCACCGACTTGCCGGGAACCTGGCAGCATTTTTCGGTGCCGCCGAGCGCGGTGGATACCGATGCAATGAGCGACGGCATCGGATTCGACGGCTCCTCGATCCGCGGCTTTCAAGAAATCCAGGAAAGCGACATGCTGGTCGTTCCGGACCCGACCACCGCCTTTCTTGACCCGTTCATGCCGGCGACCACGCTGGTCCTGATCTGCAATATCCGGGATCCGGTCACCGGTGAGCCCTATAGCCGCGACCCTCGCTACATCGCACAGAAGGCCGAAACGTATCTCGAGCAGAGCGGCGTCGCTGATACGGCCTATTTCGGGCCGGAAGCAGAGTTCTTCGTCTTCAACGAGGTGCGCTACGGACAAGGCATTAACTATGCCTATCACGAGATCGACTCGGCCGAGGGCATCTGGAATGCCGGGAAAAAAGAAGAGCCGAACCTCGGCCACAAACCGCGCCAGAAGGAAGGTTATTTCCCGGTTCCTCCGGTCGACTCGATGCAGAATCTGCGCAGCGAGATGGTGCTGATGCTGGAGGCGCTCGGGGTCCAGATCGAGGCCCATCACCACGAGGTGGCAACCGCCGGACAGGCGGAGATCGACATGCGCTTCACCACGCTCACGCGCATGGCCGACAATCTGATGCTCTACAAGTACGTGATCAAGAATGTCGCCCGCGCACATAGCATGACGGCGACGTTCATGCCGAAACCGCTGTTTGAAGACAACGCCTCCGGCATGCATGTGCATCAGAGTCTGTGGAGGGGAAAGAGCAACCTGTTCTACGGCGACAAGGACTACGCGAATTTGAGCAACCTTGCCCGCTTCTATATCGGCGGTTTGCTGAAACACGCCTGGTCTTTGTGCGCACTCTGCGCACCGACCACCAATTCCTACCGCCGCTTGGTGCCCGGGTACGAGGCTCCGATCAATCTGGTGTTTTCGCAACGCAACCGTTCCGCCTGCTGCCGGATTCCGATGTATTCGCCGAACCCGCGCGCCAAACGCGTCGAGTTCCGCACACCTGATCCTTCCTGCAACGGATACCTGGCTTTCTCGGCGATGCTGATGGCCGGTCTCGACGGCATCGCGAACCGCATCGATCCGGGACAGCCCATCGATAAGAACCTCTACGATCTGCCGCCCGCCGAGGCGAAAGCGGTGAAATCAACGCCCGGCTCCCTGCAGCAGGCCCTCGACGCGCTCGAAGCCGATCACGCCTTCCTCTTGCGTGGCGAGGTATTCACCACCGACGTGATCGAAACCTGGCTCAGCTACAAGCGAGACAAGGAGGTCGACGCCATCGCGCTACGTCCGCACCCTTACGAATTTCATCTGTATTACGACATCTAGCCGATTTTCCGCTGCGCAATGGCCTGCAGAGTGATCTAAGCCTTGTTCTGGAAGTTCCGCTGTAGCGCCCCCGCCGGCCACCGACGTAAACGCATCGTGCGATGGTGGGTCAAATGCAGACATTGCGACGTCACTAGCAGAGGTCCGCATTGGGCCCAAAAGCGGACAGCGTGCGGGACTTCGCGATCAGCGCTTTGCCAACATTGCATCGAGTGAGTAGCGTCCCGCCCCCGCGACGAAGGCGTATAGTGTGCCACCCATGATCGCGATGTTTTTCAGCCAATTGATATATTGGTCAGCCTGTTCCTGGACCGGATAGGTCCAGTAGCGGTGCGCAATTGCAGTCGCAACCAGTGTCCATACGAAGGAGGCGAGCGCTGAATAACGGGTCGCCATCCCGAGGATCAGAGCAGCGCCGAGAACGAGTTCGGCAACGGTTGCAAACCAGGCCCAAAATTCCGGTGGTGACATGCCCAGACTGGTAAAATAACCGGCGGTTCCGGCAATGCTATCGAGCTTGCCGTAACCTGATGCCAAAAATAACCAACCTAAAAATACGCGACCCACAAGCAGAAGAAGGTCGCCGAAAGTCGTGGCAATACCATCCGTATACGAGAGGGTCGGATGGGACGTGTTCCCTGATATTGCCATGTGTCTGCCTCCTTGTAGGGGGCCAATGAGCAGCACGAGAATTTAAGACCGTTAGGCAAAGGCCGATTGACGTATGTCAAATGAAATAGGCCTCAGGCAGCGGGGACCCAGAGCCGAAAGCATCGGATTCCTGCTTACGCGGGATTGAGCGGTGACAGAGGTGGCGTCAATTCCGATAAATTTTGATCTAGGACGCGCCTGCCGCCTCCATCACATCGTCGAGACTCTTGAGGCCCGCCGACGGCGCGCCGACCAGCACCGCCATGTTGCCAGGCGGGTGCTGGTTCTTCCACATCATGGTGTGCGCCTTGGGGATGTCGGCCCACGGGAAGACCTTGCTCAAGCATGGATCGATGCGACGCTCGAGCACGAAACGATTGGCCGCCGACGCCTGCTTCAAATGCGCGAAGTGCGAGCCTTGGATGCGCTTCTGCCGCATCCAGACATAGCGCGCGTCGAAGGTGATGTTGAAGCCGGTGGTGCCGGCGCAGAACACGACCATGCCGCCGCGCTTGACCACCATGGTGGAGACCGGAAAGGTGGCTTCGCCTGGATGCTCGAACACGATATCGACATCGCGCTTGCCGGTGATGTCCCAGATCGCTTTGCCGAAGCGCCGCGCTTCCTTGGCCCAGTCATTGAACTCGGGCGAGTTGACCTGCGGAAGCTGGCCCCAGCAGCTGAATTCCTTGCGGTTGATCACGCCCTTGGCGCCGAGATTGAAGACGTATTCGGCCTTCGAGTCGTCGGAGACGACACCGATGGCATTGGCCCCTGAAGCCGCCACGAGTTGGACGCCGAACACGCCGAGACCGCCGGACGCGCCCCACACCAGGACATTATCGCCGGGCTTGAGCGTGTGCGGCGAATGGCCGAACAGCATGCGATAGGCGGTGGCGAGCGTGAGCGTGTAGCAGGCCGCCTCCTCCCAAGTGAGATGCGTCGGCTTCGGCATCAATTGCCGCGACTGCACGCGGCAGAATTGCGCGAACGACCCGTCAGGCGTCTCGTAGCCCCAGATGCGCTGCGAGGGCGAGAGCAGCGGATCGCCGCCATTGCAGTCCTCATCGTCGCCGTCGTCCTGATTGCAATGGACGATGACTTCGTCGCCGACCTTCCAGCGCCTGACCTTGGGACCGACGGCCCACACCACGCCCGAGGCGTCGGAGCCAGCGATATGGTAGGGCTGCTTGTGCACGTCGAGCGTGGAGACGGGCTGGCCGAGCCCGGCCCAGACTCCGTTGTAATTGACGCCGCCGGCCATCACGAGGAGGAGCACCTCGTCCTCGCCGATGGTCCAGGTCGGCACCACTTCGAGCTGGAACGACTCCTCCGGAGGGCCGTGGCGCTCCTTGCGGATCACCCAGGCATGCATCTTGTCGGGTATATGGCCGAGCGGCGGGATTTCCCCGACGCCATAAAGGCCGCGCGGCATCGCGACGCTTTTCATCCTGCTGACGACGGACATCGCTGGCTCTCCCAGGTTGACCAACGTAAGCCAAGTCTGGCCTATTCCATGTTGCAGTGCAATAAGATCATAGGCCAGATCGTAGGTCCTCGGCCGACCATTTCAGTTGACGGCCGATGGGGCGCACGCGTCGTGAACATCGCCCGTACTGGCGACGCCGCCGCAGCGGAATGTTGCATTGCAACAAGGCTTGAGCCAAACTGCCGCCTGAAGGCGGCCAATGCGCGACAAAACCAAACGCGACAAGCCTTGGATCTTCCGCACCTATGCCGGCCATTCGACGGCTGCGGACTCCAATGCGCTTTATCGCCGGAATCTCGCGAAGGGACAGACCGGCCTCTCGGTTGCCTTCGATCTCCCGACCCAGACCGGCTACGACTCCGATCACGTGCTGGCTAAGGGCGAGGTCGGCAAAGTAGGCGTGCCGATCTGCCATCTCGGCGATATGCGCGCGCTGTTCGATTCGATCCCGCTCGCCACCATGAACACCTCGATGACCATCAACGCCACCGCGGCGTGGCTGATGGCGCTCTATATTGCGGTGGCCGACGAGCAGGGCGCGGCGCGCGCGAACCTGCAAGGCACCATCCAGAACGACATCATCAAGGAATATCTCTCGCGCGGCACCTATGTATTTCCGCCGGCGCCATCCATGCGGCTGATCAAGGACGTGGCGATCTTCACCACCTCCGAGCTCCCGAAATGGAATCCGATGAACATCTGCTCCTACCATTTGCAGGAGGCCGGTGCGACGCCGGTGCAAGAGCTCGCTTTCGCGCTGGCGACCGCGATCGCGGTGCTCGACACCGTGCGGGCCTCGGGTGAGGTCAGCCAGGAAAAATTCTGCGAGGTGGTCGGGCGCATCTCGTTCTTCGTGAACGCGGGCCTGCGCTTTGTCACCGAGATGTGCAAGATGCGCGCCTTCACCGAGTTGTGGGACGAGATCACGCGCACGCGCTACGGCGTCACCGATCCCAAACAGCGCCTGTTCCGATACGGCGTGCAGGTAAATTCGCTTGGGCTCACCGAGCAGCAAGCCGAGAACAACGTCGCGCGCATCTTAATCGAGATGCTGGCCGTCACGCTGTCGAAAAACGCGCGTGCCCGTGCGGTGCAACTCCCAGCCTGGAACGAGGCACTCGGCCTGCCGCGGCCGTGGGACCAGCAGTGGTCGCTGCGCATGCAGCAGATCCTCGCCTATGAAACCGACCTGCTCGACTACGGCGATATCTTCGACGGCTCCGCGGAAGTCACGCGCAAGGTCGAGGCGCTCAAAGACGAAGCGCGCGAGGAGTTACGGCGCATCGAGGAGATGGGCGGCGCGGTCGCCGCGGTCGAGAGCGGCTACATGAAGCAGCAGCTTGTCGAATCCAACACCGCGCGCCTGGAAGCGATCGAGCGCGGCGAACAGATCGTGGTCGGTGTCAATCGATATCTGGAGACCGAGCCCTCACCGCTCATCGGCGGCATCGATCCCATCATGACCGTATCGGAAGACGCCGAACGCGACCAGATCGAGCGGCTTGCGGCCTGGCGCGCGGCGCGCGACACGAACGCCGTGCGCACGACGCTCGCCGGTCTTAAGCGTGCGGCCATCGGCGCCGCGAACATCATGCCGGCCTCGATCGAATGTGCGAAAGCCGGCGTCACCACCGGAGAATGGGCTTGGACGCTGCGCGAAGCCTTTGGTGAATACCGTGCGCCCACCGGCATCGGCCGCGCCATGCGCAACGATGTAACCGGATTGGACGACATTCGCGCCGATGTGGACCGTATTTCACGCAAGCTCGGGCGGCAACTGACGTTCCTGGTCGGCAAGCCGGGATTGGACGGTCATTCGAACGGCGCCGAGCAGATCGCGGTGCGGGCGCGCGACGCCGGCATGCAGGTGGTCTACGACGGCATCAGGCTGACGCCGGAGGAAATCGTGGACGCCGCGCGCAAGCAACAGCCGCATGTGATCGGCTTGTCCGTGCTGTCGGGCAGCCCCCTGCCGCTGGTC
>DATCXE010000189.1:0-2279 GCA_036565985.1 Bradyrhizobium sp. | reverse complement strand
GAGCGTGCCGGGCTTTTCCCTTGCCGCCTTGATGAAATCAGCCAGCGTCCGGTATGCCGAGCCGGCATGGGTGACGAAGATGAAATCGAAATAGCCCATGCTCGAAACCGGAACGAAATCGGTCACGGGATTGAACGTCAGGCTCCTGAACAGCGAAACGGAAACAGCCGTGCCGTTGCTGAGCAGCGCCAGCGTGTAGCCGTCCGCGGGCGAGGACAACACCGCGCGGGCGGCGGTGATGCCGCCGGCGCCCGGCCTGTTCTCGACGATGAAGCGCTGGCCGAGCTTTTCGCCGAGCCTCTCGGTGACGATCCGCGCGGTGACGTCGGCGACCCCGCCGGGTCCGAACGGCAGGATCAGCCGCACCGGCCGGCTGGGATAGCCGTTGGCCAAGGCGAAAGACGGCATCAGCAATGCCGCGGCGAGCGCCATCATCGCGGCGATCGATGCGCCGCGCCGACTGACAT
This sequence comes from Bradyrhizobium sp., assembly GCA_036565985.1. Lineage (GTDB taxonomy): Bacteria > Pseudomonadota > Alphaproteobacteria > Rhizobiales > Xanthobacteraceae > Bradyrhizobium. The sequence goes on along the minus strand of DATCXE010000189.1, from coordinate 1,812 downwards.
TGCTCCCCTTCCTGCCTGCCATCTGTGACGCACCTTTAGAATTCGAACAGCCGCGCCGGATTGTCGACCAGTATCTTGTGCTGCAGTTCGCTCTCCGGCGCGAACAGCGGAATGAGATCGACGAGGTCGCCGTCGTTCGGCATCGCCTTGACGTTGGGGTGCGGCCAGTCGGTTCCCCAGATCACGCGATCCGGCGCGGTCTCGATGATGCGGCGCGCGAACGGCACGGCGTCATGGAACGGCGGCCCGCTGGAAGACACGCGCTCGCAGCCGCAGACCTTGACCCAGCATTTCTCGTCGCGCGTCATCAGGTCGATCAGCGTTTTGAACGGAAGCTGGTCGAGGCCGTCGGCGGCCCTGACGCGTCCCATGTGATCGATGGTGTAGCGGACCGGAAGCTTTTGCAGCATCCCGGCATATTCGGGCAGATCGATCGCATCGAAATGCAGGTCGATGTGCCAGCCGAGCGGCGCGACCATCGCGACGATGCCGTGAAAGGCGGCCATGTCGGGTACGCCGCCGAGATGGCGCACGAAGTTGAAACGGCACCCGCGAAAGCCGCCATCGTGCAGTTCGCGCAGGCCGCGCTCGGTGATGCTGTCATCGATGTTGCCGACGGCGCGAAAGGTGCCGCCACTCACGGCGATGGCGTCGAGCGCCACGCGGTTGTCGGTGCCGTGCACGCTGGCATTGACGATGACAGCGCGGCCGATCCCGAGCTTGCGATGCAGCGCGCGGAAATCCTCCAGCGGCGCATCGGGCGGCGTATAGGGCCGGCCCGGCGCATAGGGATATTTGTCGCCGGGGCCGAAGATGTGCGTGTGCGCATCGCACGCCAGCGGCGGGAGCCTGAATTTCGGCGTTCGCGTATCGGGATCGGGTCCCGGAATGGTCGGCTTCTGCATGGCGTCTTCCGCCGACGGGCTCATTTCACATCCGCAGGCGATTTGCGGTTTCGCGCGCTGGACTTCGCCTGACCCGACTGAACTTCCGTCACGCCGGCGAGAGCGTTGACATCGGAAGCCCGCAGCGACGCCACCGTCGAAGCGACGATCTGCTCGATCGCTTCCGCCATGTCGCCGCCATCGGCTTCGCCGCGCGACAGGCGTGTCACCCGCTCCGGGCTGACCAGCGTGTAATAGAGGGCGCCGAGCAGGAACTGCGACCGCCACACGATCGTCGTTCGCGGCAGATGCGGCAGGCTTTCCCCGATCGCGTCGATGAAAGCGGTCGTCGTGTCGTCGAATATCTCGGCGATGATGCGGCCCACCACCGCGTTGCCCTCCGCCGACATCACCGCACGCAACCGCGTGAACCGCGCCCCACCGCCTGCGAGATCGCTGCTGGACGAAAACGCCGGCTGCACATAGGCGCGCACGATCGCCTCCAGCCGGTCCTGAACGTCGCGCACGCGTCTTGCTGCCACCAGCAACTCGATGCGCCGCTTGTTCATGGGACCGCAGTGCCGCTTGTAGATTTCCAGCAGCAGGCCGTCCTTGGTCTTGAAGTGATAGGTGATGCTGCCGGGGTTGGCGCCCGCTTCCAGCGCGATGTCGCGCATCGAAACGGCGTTGAAACCGTGGGTCGAGAACAGCAATTCCGCCGCGCTCAGAATCGCTTCCCGCATGTTGGGATTTCGCGTCATCGGATTTGCTTTCCGCTCTCTAGTTTTGTACGTTTGTACAAATTATCAGGTTCAGTCAACAAATAAACTGCCCACAGAGAAGGCGCTCAGAATGCCCGTTTCCAGCAGGATTTTCCGTGGCCTCGTCGCCGTCGCAGCGCTTTCGCTGGCTATGGCGGCCGCCCATG
>DATCXE010000167.1:0-3233 GCA_036565985.1 Bradyrhizobium sp. | reverse complement strand
GCCAATGGCGGCGTGCCGCAATAAAATGCGTGGGTCATTGGCGCGCCGCGCGGCGCGCCGCTCATCTGCGCCAACAGCCATGCCGCGCCGATCGGAACGCCGGGATCGCCGGGTACCGGCGGCACCCACAGATGCAGCCGCGCCTTGCGCTGCTGCGCGGCCGCAAACCATGCCTCGTCGAAATGCTCCAGCAGCCGCATGTTGGCCAGTGCATTCAGAGCGACGCCGCCGGTCAGCACCAGGCGGCCGGCGCCGGTGGTGCGCAACAGATGATCGACGATATGGATCAGCGCATCCTCGAACACGAGCTGCGTCGCGGCCGCCTTGTCGAGGCGATCTTTGGTGTCGGGGCGATGATGGATATCCTCGACGCGCAGCACCGCATCCGGATTCCACAATTGCTCGGGCTTGAGCGGTTCGCCCAGAATTTCGACCAGCGCGGGGTGGTACGGGTTCTCGAACGGATCGCTGCACCAATTGCCCATTGCGCGGTTGAGCCTGATTTCTCCACCGGCGCCGAAATGCAGAACCTGCCTGAGCCGCGCATAATAGGGATTGGTTGCGCGGTTCATGTCGCCCCAGGCTGCCGCGCCCATGTAGCGGCCCTCGCTGGAGAGCCAGGTCCAGCCGCCCTGGGTCGATGAAATCACGCTGTAGAACGCGCCGAGTGAATCGAACACGCTGTCATTGCAGTAGATCTGGCGCATCGCGCCATCCTTCGCGACATAGAGCGAGACCGAGCCCTGGTCGCCGGTGCCATCGAGCACGGCGATCGCGACCGGCTCGGTACTGTCGGCAAAAGGCGAGGCGGCAAACGAAAACCAGGCGTGGTTGTCGTGATGCGGCATGCAGATCATCGGCAAAGGTTCGGCAAGGCCGAACTGCTTGGCGAGAAGCCGCGGCGTCCGCCGCATCTGATCCAGGCGGCGGCGGTCGACGGCCGGCGTCTGCGGGCTCACCAGCAGCTTAAGGCTCGCAGGCGCTTCCTCGAGCACCGTTCGCGCCAGCGTCGCGAACAGCAGCGGATAGTCCCACGTCGTGACAACAGCGGCGATATCGCCGACGTCGCGCCCCATCGCGCGCAATTGTTCGACCATCGCATCGATCGACCGCCGCGGATATTCCGTGGTGTGCTTCTCGCCGGAGAAGCGTTCTTCCTCATTGTTGGCGACGATTCGCGGTCCGCCGGCCTGCGTGATCTCCACCAGCGCGACGCCGGTGTTGTGCGTGCCTGATGCGGCGAAGCCCAGGACATAGACGGTCTCGCCACGCTGCAGGCGCTCCCTGATGGAATCGACTGTCCGGCGTGCGAATTCGCTGTCGAGGCGGTGAAAGCCGATGCGGGCCATGCTCCACTCGGCAAGCCGTCGTGTGAGACGGAAGCCCGCGTTCGCAAGCCGGGGATGCCTTGGCCCGACGCGTAGTTTCAGCATGTCCAATCAGTTTGCCCCGGAACGCCAAGATGGTCTGAGATATTGCCGGGAGATGACCACAATTGGTTCCGCCCAACAACGTCTGTTTCGTTACGCGGAACAAGCACATGCTTGCAAGGGTTGAAGTGGCTTGCGAAACTTGGGTCAGAACAAGCCTCGGTAAAAAAGCGATAGGGAGAAATCGATGCCGGTCCGTATGAAAAGTCTTGTGGCCCTGACGGCGTTCACGGTCGCTGCACTGGTCGCGACCGCCGCCAGCGCGCAGAAGAAATACGATCCGGGCGCCAGCGATACCGAAATCAAGATCGGCAACATCATGCCCTATAGCGGGCCTGCGTCCTCCTATGGCGTGATCGGCAAGACCGAAGAAGCGTTTTTCAAGATGATCAATGCCGAGGGCGGCGTTGGCGGTCGCAAGGTCAATTTCATCACCTACGACGACGCATACAGCCCACCGAAGGCGATCGAGCAGGCGCGCAAACTGGTGGAGAGCGATGAGGTCCTGTTGATCTTCCAGCCGCTCGGTACGCCGTCCAACTCGGCGATCATGAAATACATGAACGCGAAGAAAGTGCCGCAGCTCTTCGTCGCCTCCGGAGGAACCAAGTTCGGCGATCCCAGGAACTTCCCCTGGACGATGGGTTTTCAGCCCAATTATCAGAGCGAGGGACGCATCTACGCCAAGTACATCAAGGACAAGTTTCCCAACAGCAAGATCGCGGTGCTCTGGCAGAACGACGACGCAGGCAAGGACCAGTTCAAGGGCTTGAAGGACGGTCTCGGCGACAAGGTCAGCATGATCGTCGCCGACAAGTCCTACGAAGTCAGCGATCCCAGCATCGATTCGCAGATCGTGGCGTTGCACGATTCCGGCGCCGACATCTTCTTCTCCTGGGCCGCGCCCAAGGGATCGGCGCAGGCGATCCGCAAGGTGGGCGAGTTGAACTGGAAGCCGAAATTCTTCCTGGCCAATACCGCTACGTCGGTGGCTTCGGTGCTCAAGCCGGCCGGTCTCCAATATGCCAGGGACATCATTTCGACGGCCTATCTGAAGGACCCGACCGATCCGACCTGGGACAAGGATCCGGCGGTCGTGAAGTGGCGGGCGTTCATGGACAAATATTATCCCGACGGCGACAAGACCAACGCCAACAACCTCTATGGCTATGTGCAGTCGGAAGCGATGCTGCAGGTTCTCAAGCAGTGCGGCGACAATCTCACCCGCGAGAATGTCATGAAGCAGGCCGCCAACCTGAAGAATTTCCACTCCGACCTGATGCTGCCCGGCATCATGGTCAATACCTCGCCGGATGACTATTTTCCGATCGAACAGATGCAGTTGATGAAATTCAACGGCGAAAGCTGGGAGCTGTTCGGGGACGTCATTGCCGGCGAGGTCGGGCACTAGAGGATTAAGGCGCCATGCGCGGTGCTCTCCTCGAACGTCACTACCCCGGAATGTCCGGCTCCACGAGCAGCGCGAGCTGGGCGAGCGATTGTTGCCAGCCGAGATAGCAGGATTCGACCGGGATCACCGTCGGCAGGTTGGTCTGCTCGATGTTGATTTCGGTTCCGCAGGAGACTGCTTTCAGGGTGACGGTGACCTCGATGACGCCGGGCAGATTGGGATCGTCGAAACGATCAGTGTAACGGATGCGCTCGTTGGGCACGATCTCCAGATACTCTCCGCCGAACGAATGGCCCGTGTTCGTGGTGAAATTGTTGAACGACATCCGGAAGGTGCCGCCAACCTTTGCCTCGAAGTGATGGACCTTGCAGGTGAAACCGTAGGGCGGCAGC
>DATCXE010000155.1:0-4014 GCA_036565985.1 Bradyrhizobium sp. | reverse complement strand
CGTGCCGCCGACGCCCTCGCCCGACTTGCCCGCAACCCCCGCGCCGCCGGCGCCCGCCTCGCACAAGGAAGGCGTCACAGCCGATGCACGCGGCAAGATGGTGTTCGAAGGCGCTTGCGTGAGCTGCCATGGCTGGAGCGGCGAAAGCGCGATCTCGCCGATGGCGACGCTGACCGGGGCCTGGGCGGTGAACGATCCCGCCGCGACCAACGTGGCGCAGATCGTGATATCAGGCACCAAACGCCATACGCCGGCAGGCGCGCTCTCGATGCCGGCCTTTGGCAACGCCTATACCGACGACGAGATCGCGGCAGTTGCCAACTACGTTACCGCGCGGTTCGGAGCCAAGGGATCGAAGCTGACGGCGAATGATGTAGCCGAATTGCGCAAGCAGACGGCGCAATGAAGCCTTCAGCGTTCTAATCCCTTCAGACCCAAAACCCCGGCGTAGTCGGCTCCAGCCTGCCGCCGACCCGCACCGGTGCGACGCGCAGCGCGAGGCCGGTGGCATCGTCGGTCTCGACCGCGACGCCGCTCAGCGTCGCCACGCCGGCCGCTGGTTCGAAGCGTCCCGACGGGATGCCCGTGGTGAAACGCCGCAGCGGCTCTTCCTTCTGCATGCCTATGATCGAATCATAGTCGCCGGTCATGCCGGCGTCGGTCATGTAGGCGGTGCCGCCGGCGAGGATCTGGTGATCGGCAGTCGGCACGTGGGTGTGGGTGCCGACGACGAGGCTGGCGCGGCCGTCGCAGAAATACCCGATGCCCTGCTTCTCGCTCGACGCCTCGCCGTGGAAATCGATCACGACTGCGTCCGCGGCCTCGCGCAGCGGGCAGGCCTCGAGTTCGCGGTTGAGGGTCGCAAACGGATCGTCGAACGGCGTCATGAAGACGCGGCCGATGGCGTTGACGACCAGCGCGCGCTTGCCGTTCTTGGTATCGACCAGGGCCGCGCCGCGGCCGGGCGTCCCCTTTGGAAAATTCGCAGGCCGAACCAGCTTCGGCGCGCGCTCGATGAACACCAGCGCCTCGCGCTGATCCCAGGCGTGATTGCCGAGCGTGACCGCATCCGCGCCGGCATCGAGGAATTCCTGATAGATCGCCTCGGTGATGCCAAAGCCGCCGGCGGAATTCTCGCCGTTGACGACGACGAAGTCGAGTTGCCAGTCCCTGACCATACCGGGCAGATATTCCGAGATAGCGGTGCGCCCTGCCCGGCCGACCACATCGCCGACGAAAAGAATTCGCAAAGTTTCAACTCCGGAAATCGAAGACCTTCTTTTCCGTTAGCACATAATCCAGCGCCACGTCGTGCGGCAGCGCAGGAATCGCTTTAATTTCCTGCACGGCGAATGCAGTGCCAACGGCCGTGATGGCTTTCGTCTTGCGCAGATGGGCAAGCGTGTAGTCGTAGTGGCCCGCGCCATAGCCGATGCGGTGGCCTTGACGGTCGAACGCCGCCAGCGGCACCAGCATGATATCGGGCACCAGTTCGGCGGCAGCGGGCGACGGCTCGAGAATGCCGAGCGGCCCCAGCATCAGCCGGTCGTCAGGCGACCACGCGCGAAACGCCAGCGATTTTCCGCGCGACAGCACCGCGGGCAGCGCGAGCTTCGCGCCCTGCTCCGCGAGCCTGCGCATCAAGGGCACTGGGTCGATCTCGCTGCGGATCGGCGAGTATCCCGAGACGACCGTGCCCGGCAGAATCGCGAACGGCAGGCCGCGCCTCGCCATGGCTTGCGCGGCAGCAGCGCGCTGCTCGTCGCTCAACGCCTCGCGCTTTGCCAGCGCGGCGGTGCGGAGATCGGCCTTGGAGGGGATTGCCGTCATACAGGATCTTGATCCGCTGTCATCACCCGCCTTGTGCGCAATTGCGCACTGGAGCGGGTGATCCAGTATTCCAGAGCCGCTCGTGATCAAACCGTGGAGCCGCGGCGTACTGGATACCCCGCTTTCGCGGGGTATGACGGATGTGCGCCGGGACAACAAAATCGCAAACAAGAACAAAAGTGCGAGGCCGCGATCGCCGTTGAAGCGCTCGATCCCGGAGTTCCCTACGAAAGTAGGTGGGCACCATATGTCCGGGTCCACGGACCCGGCCAGGGACAGTTCCCTAAAGGATCGATAAGGCCCCGGGGATATATGGCTCCTGACGCACGACGCAGCCTCGCGGGGGCAATGTAAGCGCTACAGACGGAATCCGCCAGCGGTAACAGCGATTCACCCGATGGCGACGCCGTTGCCGATGGTGCGGTTGATGACCTGCGTGGTCTTTTCGATGCGGTCGGCGGCGGAGTTGAGCGCGTTGACGACGGCGAGTTGCGTCGCCTTGGCGCGATCGGAGGCTGCGACGCGCACGTTGCGCAGGGTCTCCAGCTCGTTCTCCAGCGTGCGGATGCGCGCGTTGGCGTCGAGCAATTCATCGCACACGGTGAGCGCCGCCATGACCGTGAGACGCGCATCGCCGATTTCGCCGAACTTGCCGCGCAGTTCGCCGACACGCGTTTCCATGTTTTCGGCGAGCTTCAGTAGCCGCACTTCCTGACCTTCCTCGCAGGCCATGCGGTACTGCCGGCCGTTGATGGTGACGTTGATGTGGCTCATTCGCCCTCTCCGGTATCGAGCACCGCGCGAATGGTGCCGATCGCAGCATCCAGTCTTTCGGCGATCTCGCGGTTGGTGCGCTCAAGCCGCCGTGTCTTCACCAGCGAGCCGTCGAGTTCGTCGGCGAGCCGCGACCGGTCGGCGCCGAGCGCCTGGATCCGGCTCGCCAGTTCGTTCTCGTCGCGATCGGCGTCGCGCCGTCGCTCGGCTGCAGCCTCGAGGGCGTCGAGCGCCAGCATCAGCCGCCGCGTTGCGGCGTCGATGTCGGCGAAGACCGGCTCAGCGGTACCAGACCCGTTGGCGTGACGATCGCTCATGAGAGACAGCGCGCACCTTGGTGGCCAGCCGGACAGCAGCAAAATTCGCGGTTCGGCAAGCGGTTAGACGGCGAAATTTACGTGGCAAGCGAGCCGAGTGCAACGCCGCCGCGAAACTATGCACTGCTAGATATGGGGGTGCCCCTCACCCGCGCCCCCGCACGTTGGCGCCAGCACCGCCCCTGGCGTCCAGGCCTCGTTATCAGCAACTTTTCGCACCGGAACGGCGTTTGCTCGCCTTGGACTCACGGGATTGAGGTGCTATCCAGCCTTGGCTTTCCCTTCGATCACACCCGTATTGCGGCCCTTCGCCCGGTACGCGCAGCCACAACCAAGCTCCTCATTTCAGGCGGATTTTCATCATGACGCAGGTCGATCATTCCCGTATGGCCAATGCGATCCGTGGGCTCGCCATGGACGCCGTCGAAAAGGCGAAATCCGGCCATCCTGGGTTGCCGATGGGCGCCGCCGACATCGCGACGGTGCTGTTCACGCAGTTCCTCAAATTCGACGTCGCGGAACCGAGCTGGCCGGATCGTGATCGCTTCGTCTTGTCGGCCGGACACGGCTCGATGTTGCTCTATGCCTTGCTGTACCTGACCGGCAACAAGGACATGACGCTCGACCAGATCAAGAATTTTCGTCAGCTCGGCTCGCTGACGCCGGGGCATCCCGAGAACTTCCACACCAAGGGCATCGAGACCACCACCGGTCCACTCGGCCAGGGCATCGCCACCGCGGTCGGCATGGCGCTCGCGGAAAAGATGCTGGCTGCCGAGTTCGGAAAGAAAATCGTAGGGCACCACACTTACGTGCTCGTCTCCGACGGCGACCTGATGGAAGGCGTGTCGCAGGAAGCGATCGCGATGGCCGGCCACTGGAAGCTCAACAAGATGATCGTCCTGTACGACGACAACGGCATCTCGATCGACGGCCCGACCTCGATCGCCGACTCCGTCGACCAGGTGAAGCGCTTCAAGTCCGCGGGCTGGGCCGCGGAGCTGATCGACGGCCATGATCCGAAGGCGATTGCGGCGGCGATCACCCGCGCGCAGAAGTCCAACAAGCCGTCGCTGATCGCCTGCAAGACCGT
>DATCXE010000139.1:0-3095 GCA_036565985.1 Bradyrhizobium sp. | reverse complement strand
GCCGCACGGTCCCGGTGCCGAAGGCCAACCCGCTCGCCGCCAAGCCGGCCGCCGCCGAACCGGTCAAGCAGGCGGCAGCGCCCGCGCCAAAGCCGGCCGAAGTTCAGGCCGCGCCGACGGTGACGACCGGTTCCGCGCCGGAGAAGCCCGCGCCGCAGATCGCGCCGACACAGGATATGCCGAAGCCGCAGGGGCTGGAGTAACACCGACCAGCCCGGATCGAGCCATACGACGCCCCGGCTTTGCCGGGGCGTTATTCGTTGCGGACCAGCTATTCCCGTTGACCTGCGGCGGCCAGGATCAGGTTGGCGACCTCGTCTGGCTTCGAGACCAGGGACAGGTGGCCCGCCTCCAGTTCGACCGTGGTCGCGTTCATTCGCTTGGCCAGAAACCGCTCCAGGTCCGGGTTGATGGTCTGATCGAGCTTCGACACGGCATACCAGCTGGGCTTGGCGCGCCAGGCCGCAGCGGTGGTGCGACCGGCGAAGATCGAAGCTGCGGTCGGCTCCTGCACGGCGTAGAGGACCTTCGCCGTCGTGGGGTCTACGCCGTTGGCGAAATATTTCAGGAAGGCGTCCTCGGACAATGTGGTGAAGCCGTCATGCTCCTGGACGCCGGCGCGCACTGCGCCTGCCGGAAACTTCTGCGAAAGCGCGACGAAGTCTTCGCCGGCATCGGGCGCGCGCGCCGCGACGTAGACGAGCCCCGTGACCTTCGGATCGGTACCCACCTCGCTGATGACGGTGCCGCCCCAGGAATGCGCCACCAGCACCGTCGGACCGTCCTGTTGCGCGAGCGCGCGGCGGGTCGCGGCCACGGAATCTTCCAGCGAAGTGAGGGGATTCTGTACGGCTGTGACGCGAAGGCCCGCCGCCTGAAGCCGCGGAATGACCTGCGCCCAGCTCGATCCGTCGGCCCATGCGCCGTGCACCAGCACGACGTTTTTCGCCTTCACCGGGCTTGCGGCCAGCGCCGGCGCGGTTTGCGCGCCGAGCGATCCCAAAAGGATGCCGGCAACGATTGTCAGTGTTCGCAGGATGCTCATCAGTCTGCTCCATGATCGGCTTGATAAGCGGCTCGCCCGCTCCACGTCGAACTTCGAGGAGGACGGCGGCATCGTTACACAACCTCACGGCGAAGTGACCAGGCCCAAGGCTGCAGAATTGCAGATCAGGATTGCGCAAAAAAACGCCCCGGCTTCCCGGGGCGTTTTCGCATTCAGCCAATATCGGCTGAAGATTTGTTTTTCGTTACGCCGCGACCGAGGCGTCGACCACCTGCGGGGCCTTGGCGCCGGAGTTGATCGGAATGCTGCGGGGCTTCTTGGCCTCGGGGATCTCGCGGACGAGATCGACGTGGAGCAGGCCGTTCTCGAGCGAAGCGTCCTTCACCTGCACGAAATCCGCAAGCTGGAATACGCGCTCGAAGGCACGCGCCGCGATGCCGCGGTAGAGCACTTCGGAATTGTCCTTGCCGTTCTCGTTGGCGGTTTTCTCGCCCTTGATCGTCAGCGTGTTTTCCTTCGCGACGATCGAAAGCTCGCCTTGCGAAAAGCCGGAGACCGCAACGCTGATGCGGTAGGCGTTCTCGCCGGTGCGCTCGATGTTGTAGGGGGGATAGCCGGGGCTGCCGTCCGCGGTGGCCTGGTCAAGCAGGTTGAAGAAGCGGTCGAAGCCGACGGTGGAACGATAGAACGGGGTGAGATCGTAGGTACGCATGGGTAGTCCTCCATTGAGCGACTGTTGCAAGTAACCCGCCCGCCATCGGGCCGGGCCTAGTCTGTGTGCAGCCTTCATGTTCCGGTTCCGAAACACTGGTAGCGGCCTGCACAGAGATGATATGGGAGGGGTGAAACGGCGTTCAAGAGGGGCGAAACAGGCGCCTTTTTTGCGCTCTCGCCTTGATTTTCAGCTCTTTTCACCTAGCCGGTTCCTCCCATGACGCTCGTCTCGATCCCTGCCAATCCGGTTCCGGAGGACGTCGTCTCGGGCACGATCAAGACGCCTGACGGCGCCGAGTTGCGCTTCGCGCGCTGGGCTCCTCCGGCGGGGCGCAAGGGCACGGTCTGTGTCTTCACCGGGCGCAGCGAACAGATCGAGAAATATTTCGAGACGGTGCGCGACTTGCGCGATCGCGGTTTTGCGGTCGCGATGATCGACTGGCGCGGCCAGGGGCATTCGTCGCGCCGCCTGCGCGATCCGCGCAAGGGCTATGTCCGCGACTTTTCCGATTTCGAAGTCGACGTCGAGACCTTCGTGCAGCAGGTGGTGCTGCCGGATTGCCCGCCGCCCTATTTCGCGCTGGCGCATTCGATGGGCGGGGCGGTGATGCTGCGGGTCGCACATGCGGGAAAACGCTGGTTCGACCGCATGGTGCTGTCGGCGCCGATGATCGATCTGCCCGGACGCACGACTGCATTTCCGGCGCGCGCGCTGCTGCGGATCATGCGGCTGACGGGGCAGGGCGGTCGCTACGTGCCCGGCGGCAGCGACGCACTGACCGGCACGCAATCCTTTATCAACAATCCCTTCACCAGCGATCCGGTGCGCTACGCCCGCAACGCGGCGATCCTGGAGGAAGATCCGACGCTCGGCATCGGCTCGCCGACGGTGGCCTGGGCCGATACGTCTTTCAGGGCGATGCACACCTTTCGCGGCGCGAGTTATCCATCCGAAATCCGCCAGCCGATCCTGATGCTGGCCGCCAGCAACGACACCATCGTCTCGACGGCGGCGATCGAGGAGTTCGCCTATCATCTGCGCGCCGGCTCGCACCTTGTGATCGCGGGCTCGAAGCACGAGATCCTGCAAGAGCAGGATCGCTATCGTGAGCAGTTCTGGGCGGCGTTCGACGCCTTCGTGCCGGGCACGCCGCTGTTCAAGTGATCCTGATTTGCCGGATGACGTTCCCCGGATGCTGCGCAGCGCGCCGCGTTTGAGCGGCGTGGTGCGCTGCTGATCCGGGGTCCACGTGCGGTGCGGTGGGTCCCGGCTCTGCGAAGCAGCGTTTCACGCTGCATCGCGTCCGGGACACACACTATCCCCTACGCCCCGACAAACGCCAGCATCGTGCCGTTGCCTTCGGCCGGCGGCACG
>DATCXE010000134.1:0-8125 GCA_036565985.1 Bradyrhizobium sp. | reverse complement strand
GGCGCAGGCTTTCGCCCGCCGTGCGCGTGATGTCTTCGCCATTCAGGCGGATGGTGCCCGACGTCGGATCGGTCAGCCGAAGCACCAGCCGCGCCACGGTGGACTTGCCGCAGCCGGATTCGCCGACCAGCGCCAGCGTCTCGCCCTGGGCCAGCGAAAAGGTGACGCCATCGACGGCGCGGACCGCCCCTTCGCCGCCGAACAGGCCGCGGCGAAACGTAAAGTGCTTGGTCAGCCGATCGACCTCGAGCACGGCGGTCATTGCGCGCCCCCGCCATTTGCCGCGGCCGCAGCCGTCTCCGGATGCCAGCAGGCCACCAGATGCGACGGCGCAAGCGGCAGGGCAAACGGCTCCGCGGCGCACTGCGCGGTCGCCGATGCGCAACGCGGCGAGAAGGCACAGCCGGCCGGAATCACCGTCGGCGCCGGCACGGTCCCCTTGATCTCGGTCAGGCGGTCGACGACAGCTCCGCCTGCCTGCCGTGACAGCCGCGGGATCGAGCGCATCAGGCCGCGCGTATAGGGATGGCGGGCATTGTCGAACAGCGACGACACGTCGGTCTGCTCGACGATCCTGCCGGCATAGAGCACGGCGACGCGATCGGCAATCTCGGCCACCACGCCGAGATCGTGGGTGATGAAGACGATCGCGGTTCCGATCTCGGCGCGCAGCTCCGCCATCATTTCCAGGATTTGCGCCTGAATGGTCACATCGAGCGCCGTCGTCGGCTCGTCGGCAAGCAACAGCTTGGGCCGGCACGCCAGCGCCATTGCGATCATCACGCGCTGGCGCATGCCGCCGGACAGCTGATGCGGATAAGCGGCCAGCCGGCGTTGCGGATCGGGAATCCGGACCTTGTTGAACAGTTCGAGTGCGCGGGCGCGTGCCGCGGCGGATGACACGTTTTCATGGCGTTGAACGCCTTCGGTAATCTGCTCACCGATCGTCATGACCGGATTGAGTGACGTCATCGGTTCCTGGAAAATCATCGCGAGGTCGCGTCCCCGCTTGTCGCGCAGCGCGGGCTCGTCCAGCGCGGCAAGGTCGACACCGCCAAGACGAATCCGCCCCTCGTCGATGCGCGCGCCACGTGGCAGCAGCCGCATGATCGCAAGCGCCGTCAGGCTCTTGCCGCAACCTGATTCGCCGACCAGGCACAGCGTTTCGCCGGCCCTCACCTCGATCGACAGATCGCGGACGATCGGGCACCAGCCGTCTGCGGTCTGCACCGAGACGTTGAGCTGTTCTACCGAGAGTACCGGCTGCTGCATCGTCATCCCCTAGCGCCGTGACCGCGACAGGCGCGGGTCGAGCGCGTCGCGCAAGGCGTCGCCGAGTACATTGACGGTGAGCACCAGCAGCGCGAGGCAGGCGCCGGGAAATGCGATCATCCACGGCCCGCGCTGCAGATACTGACGGCCCTCGGCCAGCATGTTGCCCCAGCTCGGAATCGTCGGCGGCGTGCCGGCGCCGAGGAACGACAGCACCGATTCCACGATCATGGCGGAGGCGAACACATAAGTCGCCTGCACGATGACCGGCGCGGCGATATTGGGGAGCACGTGCCGCCACAGCAGGCGCGACAGCCTGGTCCCGTTGGTGACGGCCGCTTCCATGTAGGGCTGCTCGCGGATCACCAGCACCGAGCTGCGCACGATGCGGGCCATGCGCGGGATTTCAGCGATGCTGATCGCGACCACCACGTTCTGGATGCTGGAGCCGAACAGCGACATCAAGGCGATTGCCAGAAGAATGCCGGGGATCGCCATGATGCCGTCCATCAGGCGCATGATCACGTTGTCGACCCGGCGCAAGAAGCCCGCCAGCAGACCGAACAGAAGGCCGACCGCAGTCGTCACCATTGCCACGAGAATGCCGACGGTCAGCGAGATCCGCGTGCCGTTCAGCGTCCGCGACAGCGTCGAGCGTCCGAACTGATCGGTGCCGAAGGGGTTCTGCAGGCTCGGCGTGCGCAGACGCTGCAGGGGATTGAGCCGCACCGGATCCGGCAGCACGTATGGCGCGAGCAGTGCAATGACGATGAACAGCGACAGCACCGCGCCCCCGATCAGGATCGCCGGGTGTTTCGCGAGGAACGACGCGATCCTGCGAGCGGCGCCGGGGCGATTGCGCACGGCGGCGGCCGTATCGATGATGGTGCCTGCCATCGACATCAGTACCGGACCCGCGGATCGAACAGCACGTAGCTAAGGTCGACCAGGAGATTGATCACGACATAGACCGCGGAGAACACCAGGATCAGGCCCTGCACCACCGGATAGTCGCGGCGCTGAATGGCGTCGGTGGCGAGCCGTCCTAGTCCTGGAATATTGAACACGGTTTCGGTCACGACCACGCCGCCAAGCAGGGCTGCCATCCCGATGCCGATCACCGTGACGATCGGGACCGCGGCATTGCTGAGCGCGTGGCGGATGGTGATGCGCGCCGGCATCAGCCCCTTGGCGTTCGCGGTACGAATATAATCTTCCGACAGCACTTCGAGCAGGCTCGCGCGCGTCACGCGCGCCAGCAGCGAGGCATACAGCAGCGCCAGCGCGATGCCCGGCAGGATCAGGCTGTGCAGGCAGGCAAGGGCGCCTTGCGACAGCGGCACGTAACCCTGGGTCGGAAACCAGCCGAGGGTGAGTGCGAACACATAGACCAGCAGAAACGCGATCACGAACACGGGCGAGGAAAAGCCGAGCACAGCGAAGGCCATCACGACGCGATCGGCAAGACCGCCGGCACGCACCGCAGCCAGCGTGCCGAGCGGCAGCGCGATCACGATCGCAAACACGATCGAAACCAGCGCCAGCATCGCTGTCGGTTCCAGTCGCTGGCCGATCAGGCGGCTCACCGGGATATCGGAAAACACCGAACGTCCGAGATCGCCGCGCAGCAACTGGCCCGCCCAGGCAACCAGCTGATCGACCAGGGGGCGATTGAGCCCAAGCTGGTCGCGAATGGTTTCGATCTGCGCCGAGGTCGCCTGGTCGCCGGCAATCATGATGGCCGGATCGCCGGGCGTGATGCGCAGCAGGAAAAACACGAACAGCGCCACGAAGATGAAGACCGGCACGGTCGAAAGCACACGGCGAAGCGCGTAGCCCGTCATGGCCGGATCACCGTTTTCGCACCCGCGCTGCTGCTGTGAGCCAACGCTCCCTCCCACTCATCGACGACGCTTCATCGACACCGTTTCATAGGCGCCGTTGTTAAAACGTTTCAATCAATCTTTCACAGATCAAAACCGGTATCAATCCCCAATATTTCGCTTGCGAACTCAGCAATAATGAAGAAATGTGCTTCTCTGAATTGAATCGTTTCAAAGGGGCGCCGATGGCGACCATCCGCGACGTGGCTCAGCTTGCAGGCGTGTCAGTGGCCACCGTCTCCAACGCCCTCAACAATCCGGCCCGGGTGAGCCCCGAGCTTCTGACGCGGGTGCGCGCGGCGGTCGACAAGCTGGGCTATGCACCCGATGCTGCCGCGCGCAGCCTGCGCAAGCGTTCCAGCGGGCTGCTGGGCCTCATCGTCGCTGACATCACCAATCCGTTTTTTTCCGAACTCTTCGAGGCCATCGAGCTTGCCGCCGCCGAGCGCGGCTTCTCCGTCATCCTGTGCAACTCGAACGAGATCACGGAGCGCGAGGAGACCCATTTGCGGATGCTGCGTTCGCAGCGCATCGACGGCCTGATCCTTGCGCCGACGGGTACCGCATCGATGAACCGCGCGGCCTTGCTTGCCGCCCTCGAAATGCCGGTCGTTTTGGTCGACCGCGCCATGGAAGGGCTCGGCTACGATGCCGTGGTGCTCAACAATCACCGCGCCGCCTATGAGGCCACGTCCTATGCGATCGGCTGCGGCCATCGGCGCATCGCGCTGATCAACGGCCCGAACACCGTCCGCACCGCGGCGGATCGCCTGCAGGGCTATCGGGAATCGCTGCTGGCGGCAGGTCTTGCTCTCGACCCCGCCCTGATGAGGGACGCCGGCTTCCGCGAGCAGTCCGCCTATGAAGCCGCGCTTCAGCTGTTGCGCAGCGACCAAAGGCCAACCGCGATCTTCACGGCCAACAATCTGATGACCATCGGTGTGCTGCGCGCCACCGCCGAACTCGGTCTCAATTGTCCCGATGACATCTCGATTATCGGCATCGACGATCTTCCCTGGGCGGAGGCGGTCGCGCCGCGTCTGACCATGGTCGCGCAACCGGTGCGCGCCATGGGCGAGACGGCGCTCGATCTGCTGGCCCAGCGCATTGCCGGTACCCGTCTCGGTCCTGGAACCACCACCGTGATGGAGCCGCAGTTGATGGTCCGAAGGTCCTGCGCCGCTCCGGCGTCCATGCCCAATGCCGAGGCCGCCGATGTCTGATGATCTCGTCATGCTCGGCGCGCTGGCCGCGCATCGGCTGCTTGTCAGCGGCGAGGTGACATCGGCCGAACTCGTCGACGCCGCGGCCCGGCGCATCGCCGCCGTCGAACCTGCGGTCAATGCGTTGCCGACGCTGTGCCTGGAGCGGGCCCGCGCGCAGGCGCAGAGCGCAGACAGGGCGCGCCGGGCAGGGCAAAAAACACGGCTGGATGGACTGCCGATCGTCGTCAAGGACAACAATGACGTCGGCGGCGTCCGAACCACCGGCGGGACGCCGATTTTCAAGTCGCGGATCGCCGAGGTTTCGGATCGCACCATCGCAAAACTCGAATCCAACGGCGCCATCGTGCTCGGTAAATCCAATCTGTCGGAACTCGGCGGCGCCCAGACGACCAACGCTGTGCACGGCACCACACGGAATCCCTACGACACGCGTCTCACCTGCGGTGGATCATCGGGTGGGGCGGCGGTGGCCCTTGCCACCGGCGAGACGTGGCTCGCGCACGGCAATGATCTCGGCGGCAGCCTGCGGATTCCAGCGGCGTTCTGCAATGTCGCCGGACTGCGTCCGACGCCAGGCAGGGTGCCGCGCAAGCGCCTCGCCAATCCGTTCGATACCATGGCCGTCGAAGGTCCGATGGCCCGTGATGTCGGCGACCTCGCCTTGATGTTCGATGCGATGGTCGGCTTCGATCCGGGGGATCCGCTGACCTCGCCAAACTCCGAGCCGCCGTTTCTCGATGCGGCGGCATCGCCGCACAAGCCGGACCGGCTCGCGATGTCGGTCGATCTCGGCGAACTGCCGATCAGCGACGACATCCGCATCGCGATGGCCGAACTGATGCGTCTGTTCGAGCGCGCGGGCATCATGGTCGCGACGGATTCACCCGATGTCGCCGGCGCGATGGATGCGTTTCTGGCGCTGCGCGGGTCGAGCTTCCTTGCCGCATGGGATCCGTTCATGGCGAGACATCGCAGCCAGTTTCCCGAGCCGGTGATGGAGGATATCGAACGTGGCCGGCATCAGGCCGGCGCCGCGCTTGCCGCTGCGGAACGTTATCGCGCCGAGCTGTTCCGGCGCACCATCGACTTTCTCGACACGCACCGCTTCCTGGTTTGTCCTGCGACGCAGGCAATGCCGTTTCCAGTCGAAACTCTGTTCCTGACCGAACTCGACGGGCGCAAGCTGTCGACCTATCTCGACTGGATCTCGATCACGGCGATCTGGTCGTTGACCGGCTGCCCGGCGATTTCAGTTCCGGTCGGCTTCTCGAAGGACGGCTTGCCGATCGGCATCCAGATTCTCGGCCATCCGCGTCGCGAGGCCGATCTCTTTCATCTTGCCGCCTGGATCGAGCGTGAGATTTCCCTGTCCTGTGCGCCGATCGATCCACGATCCCCGACGCAGGCACAGCCAGGGAAGATCGCGCGTTGACGGCAGCACCTGCCACCGGTAACGGCCTGCCGACACGGCCGCTCGGCCGCACCGGGCTGAACGTCAGCGCGATCGGGTTTGGCGCGGCTCCGATCGGCGATCTCTATGAGCGTCTCGGTGAGCCAGCGGCCGTCGGCGCGGTGGCAGCGGCAATCGATTCCGGCATTACCTTGTTCGATGCGGCTCCGCTTTACGGCCATGGCCTGGCCGAGCACCGCTGCGGCACCGCGCTTCGCGCTCATCCGCGCAACAGCTTCGTGCTGTCCACCAAAGTGGGCCGCTGGATGGATCCGTCGAAAGGGCCGAGCGATCGGTCCGGATATGTCGGCGGTTTGCCGCACGCGGCGGTGATCGATTACTCGTATGACGGCACCATGCGTTCGTTCGAGCAGTCACTGCTGCGGCTCGGCCTCGACCGCATCGACATTCTTCTCATTCATGACGTCGATGTCTGGACGCATGGCGCGGCCGCGATCGAGCGCCGCTTCAAGGAGGCGATGGACGGAGCCTACCGTGCCCTCGATCAGCTACGGAGCGCGAAGGTGGTTTCGGCCATCGGCGTCGGCGTCAACGAAGCCGAGATGTGCGAGCGCTTCGCCAAGGCCGGCGATTTCGACGTGATGCTGCTGGCAGGGCGCTATTCGTTGCTGGAGCAGCCGGCGCTGCAAAGCTTCCTGCCGACCGCCGAGCGCAAGGGACTGGGCGTGATGCTGGGAGGCGTGTTCAATTCCGGCATTCTCGCCACCGGTGCGCGGCCCGGTGCACATTACAACTATGCCGTGGCGCCGCCGGAAATCATGGCCCGCGTCGAACGGATCGATGCGGTGTGCCGTGCTCACGGCACCAGGCTCGCCGACGCGGCGCTGCAGTTTCCACTCGCCCATCCCGCCGTCTCGAGCATCGTGCTGGGGGCAACGTCGGATCGGGAAGTCCGCCGGAACATCGCTTCGCAGTCACGCAAGATCCCGGCAGGCTTGTGGTCGGATCTCAAGACGGAAGGACTGCTCGAAGCCCACGTTCCGGTGCCGGCCTGGCCATGACACCGCGGATCGACGCGCATCAACATTTCTGGCGCATCGCCCGCGGCGACTACGCGTGGCTGACGCCCGAGCTCAACGCGATCTATCGCGACTTCAATCCCGATGACCTGGCCCCGCATCTCGCTGCGCATGGAATTGCGGCCACAATCCTGGTGCAGGCTGCGCCGACGCATGCCGAGACGGCCTTCCTGCTCGATCTGGCGCACAAGACCGCATTCGTTGCCGGCGTGGTCGGCTGGACCGAGTTCGCCGCGCCCGACGCGGCCGACACGATCGCAAGCCTCGCCGGCGACCCGTTGCTCGTCGGTCTGCGACCGATGGTGCAGGACATGGACGACGATGATTGGCTTATGCGTGCGGACCTTGCGCCCGCGTTCGACGCCATGATCGCGCATGACCTGGTTTTCGATGCGCTGCTCAAGCCCCGGCATTTGCGACGGCTCATTCGCGTGCTCGAACGGCACCCTCAATTGCGTGTCGTGGTCGATCATGCGGCCAAGCCTGCGATCGGGGGTGGCAGCAGTGCGGCATGGCGGAGCGACATCACCGCCGTTGCGCAATTCCCGAACGTCGCCTGCAAACTCTCCGGCCTTGTCACCGAGGCGCCGGCCAACTGGACTGTCGACGATCTGCGGCCTTATGCCGAACATCTCCTGATCTGCTTCGGCGCCGAGCGACTGATCTGGGGCAGCGACTGGCCGGTTGTCAATCTCGCCGCGGATTATGGCCGCTGGATCTCGACGGCCGAGCAATTGATGGCCGGGCTCGACGCGTCCGCGCAATCGCGGGTGTTCGGCGGCAACGCCGTCGGCATGTATTTGTCTCATCGCGGAAAGAACATCGCATGCTGAAGGGAATAGATCCGATTCTGACGCCAGACCTGCTTTGGCTGATGGCGTCGATGGGGCACGGTGACGATCTGGCTGTGGTCGATGCCAACCATCCGGCCGAGCGCATCGCCCGCGCGTCGGTCACGGGCCGCCTGATCCGCCTGCCTGGCCTGCACCTGCCGCAGGTGATCGGCGCAATTCTGAAAGTCCTTCCGCTCGATGCGTCGGAACCGGATCCGATCCGCGTCATGATCGATGCAGGCAAGCCCGACATGACGCCGGAGGTTCACGGCGCGGTGCTGCGGGAGATCAACCGTGGTTCGGACCAGCCGATAGCGTTCGGGGCGATCGAGCGCTTTGCATTCTATGACAGTGCGAAGCGCAGCTTCGGCGTGGTGCAGGTCGGCGACACCCGCAGTTTCGGTTGCTTCCTGATCCGGAA
>DATCXE010000123.1:0-3761 GCA_036565985.1 Bradyrhizobium sp. | reverse complement strand
TCGTGTCGGGTTACGCGGAAGATGCTTTCGAAAAGAGCCTGCCGGAAAACCAGCAATTCGCGTTCCTGCCAAAGCCTTTCACGCTCAGCCAACTGGTGGCGGCAGTGAAGCAGACCATGACGCCGTCGTGAGGGCGTCTGGTAGTCATCATTTGCGAACCAACGGGTCGGCGCAAAGTGCCGCCCGATGACAGACTCCGCGAAGCAATCCATGCAGCAGCATGGGAAAGAATGGATTGCTTCGCTCCGCTCGCGGTGGGGCGGCATGCAAAACGGAATTGCTTCCCAGCTTGCGCTTGCCACAATGACCCGCTTAACGTCCCCTCCAACGAAAACACTGGCTGAGACATAATGACCCGTATCGCCGTCGGCGGTTTCCTGCACGAGACCAATACCTTCGCGCCGACCAAAGCGACCTACGCCGATTTCGTGCACGGCGGCGGGTGGCCGTCGATGGCCCACGGAGCCGAGGTTCTCAAGGTCATGCGCAAGATCAATGTCGGGCTGGCAGGCTTTGTCGAAGAGGCCGAGGCCAACGGCTGGGACATGGTGCCGACGATTTCCTGCGGCGCCAGCCCCTCGGCGCATGTGACGAAAGATGCGTTCGAACGCATCGTCACGGAAATGGTCGACAGCATCGCGGGCGCCGGCCCGCTCGATGCGGTCTATCTTGACCTGCACGGCGCGATGGTGACGGAACATTACGACGACGGCGAAGGCGAAATCCTGGCGCGGGTGCGCAAGGTGGTAGGCCCGGATCTGCCGCTGGTCGTCAGCCTCGATCTGCACGCCAACGTGACGCCCGAGATGGTGGAGCATGCGGACGCACTGATTGCCTACCGCACCTACCCTCACGTCGACATGGCCGATACCGGCCGCGCTTCGGCGAGACATCTCGCGCTGATGCTGAAGACGAAGGCGCGCTTCGCAAAGGCGTTCCGGCAATTGCCGTTCCTGATTCCGATCAGCTGGCAGTGCACCAACGACCAGCCGACCAAGGGCATCTATCAGAAGCTCGCTGGCCTGGAGAGCGACGCCGTGCCGACGTTGTCGTTCGCGCCGGGCTTTCCTGCGGCAGACTTCGCGCATTGCGGACCGAGTGTCTTCGCCTATGGCAGGACACAGGCGGACGCGGACGCCGCCGCCGACAGACTGGTGACGCTGATCGAAGGTCACGAGGACGATTTCGACGGCCGGATATATTCGCCCGACGAAGGCATCCGTCACGCGATGGAACTGGCGAAGACCGCGCAAAAGCCGATCATCATCGCCGACACCCAGGACAATCCGGGCGCCGGCGGCGATTCCGACACGACGGGCATGCTGCGCGCCCTCGTCCGCAACAACGCCACCCGCGCCGCCACCGGCGTAATCTACGATCCGCAATCGGCCAGGGCCGCGCACCAGGCCGGCGTCGGCGCTACGGTAACGCTGACGCTCGGCGGCAAGTCCGGCATTCCGTGCGACGCGCCGTATCAGGAAACCTTCGTCGTCGAGAAATTGTCGGACGGAAAGTTCGTTGCCCCCGGCCCCTATTACGGCGGCCGCGACATGGACATGGGCCCCTCGGCCTGCCTGCGCATCGGCGACGTCAGGGTGGTCGTGAGTTCGCACAAGGCGCAGCTCGCGGATCAGTCGATGTACCGCTATGTCGGCATCGAGCCGACCGAGCAGGCGATCCTGGTCAACAAGAGCTCGGTGCACTTCCGCGCCGACTTCGAACCGATCGCCGAGAAGCTCCTGATCTGCGCCGCCCCCGGCGCGATGCCGGCAGACACCGCGGCCCTGCCCTGGACGCGGCTGCGTCCGGGCATCCGCATCAAGCCGAACGGCCCCGCCTTCAAGTCACGCTCCACGTCTTCAGTAACGGGATAACAGACATGCCCAACATCGAACGCATCGACGGCTACGCCGAAGAGCTCACCGCCATCAGGCGCGATCTGCACGCCCATCCCGAGATCGGCTTCGAGGAAGTGCGCACGTCGGGCATCGTCGCCGACAAGCTGAAGGGATGGGGCATCGAGGTTCATCGCGGCCTCGGCGGCACCGGCGTGATCGGCGTGCTCAAGGGCAAGGGCAGTGGCGGCAAGCGCATCGGGCTGCGCGCCGACATGGATGCGCTGCCGATGGAAGAAAACACCAATCTGAAATGGCGCTCGACCATTCCCGGCCGCTTCCACGGCTGCGGCCATGACGGCCACACCACCATGCTGCTCGGCACCGCGCGCTATCTGGCCGAGACCAGGAATTTCGACGGCACCGTGCATTTCATCTTCCAGCCGGCCGAGGAAGGCCTCGGCGGCGCACGCGCGATGATCAAGGACGGCCTGTTCGAGAAGTTTCCCTGCGACGAGGTCTACGGGTTGCACAATGCGCCTGACCTGAACCACGGCGAGATCGCGATCCTGCCCGGCCCCGCGATGGCCGGCGCCGATTTCTTCGATATCAACATCCAGGGTTACGGCGCACACGGCGCGATGCCCGAACGTTCCAAGGACGCGGTAATCATCGCGACGACGCTAACGCAAGCGCTGCAGTCCATCGTCAGCCGTAACGTCGATCCCCTGAAATCTGCGGTGTTGTCGGTCACGCAGATCCACGCCGGCTCGGCAAACAACGTGATTCCGGGAGAAGCCAGACTCGGCGGCACGGTGCGCGCGTTCGACGACGGCGTGCGCGCCTTGATCCGCGAGCGCATGCGGACGATCTGCGCCGGCATCGCCGCGACCTACCAGTGCGAGATATCAGTCGATATCCGCGACACCTTCAGCGTACTCGTCAACGAGGAGGAACAGTCGAGGGTGGTCGAGGAAGTGGCGAAGACCGTGGTCGATCCGGCCAAGGTGTTCACGCGCGCGACACCGAAGATGGGGAGCGAGGATTTCGCCGACATGATGCAGGCGGTGCCCGGCGCCTATTTCTGGATCGGCCATGACGGCTCGGTGCCAGTGCATAATCCCGGCTACGTCCTCGACGACAAGATCCTGCCGGTCGGCGCCAGCATGTTCGCCCGCATCATCGAAACCCGTCTCCCGGTAGGTTCGCATGCATAAGCCCGTCCCCGAAGAAGAAGTCACCTCGCTGCACGACCTTTCCGCGGTCGATCTGATCGCGGGCTATCGCGCCAAGCAGTTCTCGCCATCGGAAGTGATGGAGGAAGTGCTTGAGCAGGTCGAGGCATGGGAGCCGCACATCAAGGCGCTGTATCTGTTCGATCCCGACGGCGCGCGCGCCGCCGCACGGGCATCGACCGACCGCTGGCAGAAGGGTGAACCCGTCGGCACGCTCGACGGCGTACCGGCCACGATCAAGGACAATATCGCCACCCGGGGCCAGCCGATTCCGCTTGGAGCGGCCAGCGTCAAGCAGGTTCCGGCGGAGAAGGATGCGCCGCCAGCCGCACGCCTGCGCGAGGCCGGCGCCATCATCTTTTCCAAGACCACGATGCCGGACTACGGCATGCTGTCGTCTGGCCTTTCCAGTTTCCATCCCCTCACCCGCAACCCCTGGGACCTCAGCAAGAACCCCGGCGGGTCGTCTTCAGGCGCTGGTGCTGCAGCCGCGGCCGGCTACGGACCGCTGCATCTCGGTACCGATATTGGCGGTTCGGTGCGGCTGCCGGCTGCATGGTGCGGACTGGTCGCGCTGAAGCCGAGCCTCGGGCGCGTTCCGATCGATCCGCCCTATGTCGGCCGCGTCGCAGGACCGATGACCCGCACCGTCGACGACGCCGCGCTGATGATGTCCGTGCTGGCGAAGCCG
>DATCXE010000111.1:0-3499 GCA_036565985.1 Bradyrhizobium sp. | reverse complement strand
GGCAGGCGGCGGCGATGACGGTCGTACCAATCGAGCAGCAGCGCAGGGCGATCGGCGCTGTTTTCAACCGATTCAGTTCGTCGTTTGGTTTTGGCGACTGCAGAAGGCGTCATCCGTGCATTCTAGTGTCGGAACACAAATCTCTCCACGTCATGCCCCGGCTTGTCCCGGGCATCCACGTCTTTCTTCTTCGCGGCAGTCCAAGACGTGAATGGCCGGGCGTAGGCGAGCGGCAGCTTCGGACGGCTATGCTCGGCCATGACGCGGCCCAGTTTCGCTCAAAAGTCGCAACGTGATATAAACCACCATGGGAAAACCCAACCCGCATCCCGGCGAAATCCTGCTCGAGGAGTTCCTCAAGCCGATGGAGCTCAGCCAGAACGGGCTGGCGCGTGCCGTTCACGTTGCGCCGCGCCGCATCAACGAGATTGTGCTGGGAAAGCGGGACATTACCGCCGATACCGACCTTCGGCTCGCGCGCTATTTCGGCCTTTCGGAAGGATTCTTCCTTGGCCTGCAGATGGACTATGATCTGATGCAAAGGCGCCGTGAGATCAACCGCGATCTGAAGGCCATCCGTCCGCGCGCGGCGTGACCCGGGCTGCCGTCGCAGATATAAGGACCCCATGGCAAAACCCGGCCCCATCTCCGCAAAACCGCTTTCCGTCCTGCTCGGCGACGTGTTTTCGGACGTCTATGCCAAACAGGGGTTTGCCTCGCGCGAACTGGTCACGCGCTGGGCCGAAATCGCCGGGGCTGAAATTGCCGCCCATTCCGAGCCGCTGAAGATGCAATGGCCGCGGCCGGTGGAAGGGCAGCCGCACGAACCGGCCACGCTGGTGCTGCGGGTCGAAGGCCCGATGGCGCTGGAGATCCAGCATTCCTCCGACGTGATCCTGCAGCGGGTCAACCGCTTCTTCGGCTGGAGCGCCGTCGGACGGCTGGCGTTGCGGCAGGCCCCGCTCTCGCGCCGCAAAGGCCCCGTGCCGGCCCGCGCGCCGGACCCGAAATCGGTCGCCAGGGTCGCCGAGACCCTCACCGCGATAGAAGATGACGAACTGCGCGCCGCGCTGGCGCGGCTCGGCGCCGCGATCAAGCGAAATTGAGCGCTAGTGCTCTGATTCTAACATTCACATCCCGCTTCGCCACCCAGCGCGCCATTGCCACAATTATCGTTTCAAGCTAGCGAAGGCTTCTTTTTCGGAACTTCCCGGGCGTGAACGCGCCATTCGGAGCATACCTTGATGATCACGCGCCGCGCCTTCACCGCCGCCCTGTCGCTGACCGGACTGACCGCCCTCGCCGGCTTTTCGCCGCTGCGGCTGATCACGGACGCCATCGCGCAAGGCGCCGCCGACGTCGCCAAGCCGCAATCGCTGCCGGACATGGCGCTTGGCCCCGCCAACGCGACCGTCACCATTACCGAATACGCCTCGATGACCTGCCCGCACTGCGCGGCGTTCACCGAAAAGGTGTTTCCGAAGATCAAGTCGGAGTTCATCGACAGCGGCAAGATCCGCTTCGTATTCCGCGAGTTCCCGCTCGACATCAAGGCCGCCGCGGGATCGATGCTGGCGCGCTGCATCGCCAAGGACGACGCTCCGAAATTCTTTGCCGTGATCGACCTGCTGTTCAGGCAGCAGAACGACTGGGTGGTGAAGAACACCACGGAGACGCTGACCCGGATCGGCAAGCAGGCCGGCCTCACCCAGGCGCAGGTCGAAGAATGCCTGAAGGATCAGGCACTGCTCGACAAGATCGCGGCCGATCAGAAGTACGCCGCCGACGTTCTCAAGGTGAGTTCCACGCCGACCTTCTTCATCAACGGCGAGATGGTCAAAGGTGAGCAGAGCTTCGAGGAGTTCGCGAAGCGCATCAACTCACTGTTGAAGAGCTGATTCGCGGCCCGGATTCATAAAGGCCCATAAGTCCAGCAAAAGACTGCACAAAACCGCCTCAATTCCCTTGGGAAAAGCCTTGCGGGACCGTTGCCCTTCGGCCGCGGCCTCGCCATTGTCGCGCCGGTAAGCGCCGCGACCGGCGGTTCGTCCACACACCGACATTGCCTTCCATGGTATTGTCACGGCGGGGAGATTCGCGCCCGGCCAACAGAGATTTGTGTTCATGAAACTCACGCGCCTCCGCCTCCACGGTTTCAAGTCGTTCGTCGAACCCACTGACTTCATGATCGAACCCGGCCTCACCGGCGTCGTCGGTCCGAACGGCTGCGGCAAATCCAATCTGGTCGAGGCGCTGCGCTGGGCGATGGGCGAGACCTCGCATAAATCGCTGCGCGCCGCCGACATGGACGCGGTGATCTTCGCCGGCTCCGGCAACCGTCCGGCGCGCAACCACGCCGAAGTCGTCATGACGATCGACAATGCCGATCGCACGGCACCGGCCGCCGTCAATGACAGCCAGCTCCTGGAAATCTCCCGCCGCATCGAGCGCGAGGCCGGTTCGGCCTATCGCATCAACGGCCGCGACGTGCGCGCCCGCGATGTGCAGATCCTGTTTGCCGACGCGGCGACGGGCGCGCGTTCGCCGGCGCTGGTCCACCAGGGCAAGATCGGCGAGATCATTCAGGCCAAGCCCGAACAGCGCCGCCGCGTGCTGGAAGACGCCGCCGGCGTCGCCGGACTTCACGCCCGCCGCCACGAGGCCGAACTGCGGCTGAGAGCCGCCGAGACCAACCTCACCCGCGTCGAGGACGTGATCGGGCAATTGTCCGGCCAGATGGAAGGGTTGAAGAAACAGGCGCGCCAGGCCATCCGCTTCCGCGAAGTCGCCGCCAAGGTGCGCAAGGCCGAGGCCACGCTGTTCCACCTGCGCTGGCTGGGGGCGAACGCCGACGTCGCCGAGGCCGCGCATACCCACGACATCAACGTTCGCGAAATGGCCGAACGCACCCGCGAGCAGGCCGAAGCCGCGCGCATCCAGGCGATCCGCGCCTCCGAACTGCCGGCGCTGCGCGAGGGCGAGGCCCGCGCCGCGGCGGGACTGCAGCGCCTCACCAATGCGCGCGAACAGCTCGACCGCGAGGAAGGGCGCGCCAAAGAGCGCGTCGCCGAACTCGACCGGCGGCTGCAGCAATTCGCCGCCGACATCGCGCGCGAACAGCAGCAGACCTCGGATGCCGAAATCGCGCTTCAGCGACTCGATACCGAAGACGCCGAGTTGAAGGAAGAGATCAAGACGCGCGTCGAAAAACGTTCCGGCGTCGATGACCGCGTGTCGGAGGCGGAAGCGACGCTTTCCGCTGCCGAGCGCATGTTCGGCGAACTGACCACCGCGCTCGCCGACCTCACCGCCAAGCGCAACCAGCTGGAGGCCGGCGTTCGCACCCACCGCGACCGGCTGGCCCGGCTCGATCAGGAGATCGCCAGCGTCCAGGCCGACGAGCAGAAGCTCAGCGACGAAACCGGCAATCTCGGTGACCTCGAGGCGCTCGCAGGCGCCATGGAGACCGCGCAGGAGATGCTGGCGGTGTCCGAAGCCG
>DATCXE010000110.1:0-2537 GCA_036565985.1 Bradyrhizobium sp. | reverse complement strand
CGTGCCGCTGATTGATCTCGGCACCATTCGCCTGCCGCGGCTGATCGGCCATTCCCAGGCGATCGATCTGATCCTCACCGGACGGCCAGTGAGCGCGCAGGAAGCGCTGCGCATGGGCCTTGCCAATCGCGTCGTCGGCAGGGGCGAAGCGTGCGCGCATGCCATCCTGCTCGCGCGGGAGATCGCCGCCTTTCCGCAGAATTGCACGCGCGCCGACCGGCTGTCGGCACTGCAGCAATGGGACCTTTCCGAGGAAGAGGCGATCGCCAATGAAATGCGCGGCGGGCTGAAGGTGATTGCGTCAGGCGAAACGCTGTCGGGCGCGACGCGCTTTGCTTCAGGCATCGGCCGCCACGGCGCTTTTGCAAGCGATTGACATGAGCTGTCGTCCCCGCATTCGCGAGGACGACAAATCAGGCTTGGCTACACGCCAGCCATCATCACGTATTTGATCTCGACATATTCTTCCATGCCGTGATGCGAGCCTTCGCGGCCGAGACCGCTCTCCTTCACGCCGCCAAACGGTGCGACTTCGGTCGTGATCAGCCCGGTGTTGACGCCGACCATGCCGGATTCCAGCGCCTCCGCGACGCGCCAGACGCGGCCGAGGTCGCGCGAATAGAAATACGACGCAAGGCCAAACGGCGAGTTGTTGCACATCGCGATCACCTCAGCCTCGTCCTTGAAGCGGAACACCGGCGCCAGCGGACCGAAGGTTTCCTCGTGTGCCACGAGTGCATCCGGCTTCACGTTCGCCAGCACCGTCGGCTCGAAGAAGCTGCCACCGAGCGCGTGGCGTTTGCCGCCGGTGACGATTTTCGCGCCACCCTTGACCGCATCCGCAATGTGCTTCTCGACCTTGTCGACCGCTTCCATGTTGATCAGCGGTCCCTGCACCACGCCCGCTTCGGTGCCGTCGCCGATCTTCATCGCGGCGACCTTCTTCGACAGCTTCTCGACGAACTGATCGTAGATCTTGTCCTGGGCGTAGAGGCGGTTGGCGCAGACGCAGGTCTGGCCCATGTTGCGGTATTTCGAGACCATGGCGCCCTCGACTGCGGCGTCGATATCGGCGTCGTCGAACACCACGAACGGCGCGTTGCCGCCGAGTTCGAGGCCGAGCTTCTTCACGCCGACGGCTGCCTGTTGATAGAGGATCTTGCCGACCTCGGTCGATCCGGTGAAGCCGACGAAACGCACCGCGGGGTGTTCGCACAGCACCTTGCCGATCGCCGACGAATTGCCGGTGAGAATATTGAACACGCCCTTCGGCACGCCGGCCCTTTCGGCAAGCGCGACCAGCGCCAGCGCCGTCAGCGGCGTTTCATTGGCGGGCTTCAGCACCACCGTGCAGCCTGCGGCCAGCGCCGGCGAGACCTTGCGGGTGATCATCGAGCACGGGAAATTCCACGGCGTGATGGCGCCGCAGACGCCGATCGGCTGCTTGATCGCGAGCAGCCGCGCGTCCGGCCGCTGCGTCGGAATGGTTTCGCCGTAGACGCGGCGGGCTTCCTCGGCGAAGAACTCGACATAGGCGCCGCCGATATCGACCTCGCCGAGCGCTTCCGCCAGCGGCTTGCCCTGCTCCGACGTCAGGATCAGCGCGAGGTCCTCGCGGTTGGCGATGATCAGGTCGAACCATTTGCGCAGGATGTTCGAGCGCTGTTTGGCCGTGAGCTTGGCCCAGGCCGGGAATGCGCGCTCGGCGGCCTCGACTGCTTGCGTCGCTTCCGCGGTGCCGAGCTTCGGCACTTTCGCCAGTTCGACGCCATTCACCGGATTGGTTACGGGATTTGCGGGGGTACCGACCCAGGCGCCGTCGATGTAGCAGCGGTCCCGCAGCAGCGATGGATCCTTCAGGCGGTCATGCAGCGAGGACTGGGAGGCTTGTGCGCGAGCGGCGACGGGCGGGTTCATGGCGTTACTCCTCGGGAATTTCTGGAAGTTCTCGGGAGTATAGGCCGAAAGCAGGCGCAGTGCACCGGCCGCGGACGCAGGCCTGCTTCAAGCTATTTTGACGGCTGCTATCGTCATTCCGGGATGGTCCGAAGGACCAGACCCGGAATCTCGAGATTCCGGGTTCGCTTCGCGCCCCGGAATGACAGCTACAATCAGGCCGCGCCGCTCATATAGGTTTCGCGGCGGCCGATCATGCGCTGCGCCGCGGCCTTGGCGTCGGCCTTCGAGGACGTCGCGCAGGTGCGGTATTCGAGGT
Source organism: Bradyrhizobium sp. (assembly GCA_036565985.1). GTDB lineage: Bacteria > Pseudomonadota > Alphaproteobacteria > Rhizobiales > Xanthobacteraceae > Bradyrhizobium. The sequence goes on along the minus strand of DATCXE010000110.1, from coordinate 322 downwards.
CCGGCAATTTCGACACGTCGCGGCGGCTGAACCATGATTTGGAGCCGACCGAGAGTTGCGCCAGCGCCTGGGCGACGTTGTCGACGGCTTCGAAGGAATACAACGCGCCGGTTCCGGCAATGCGGACTTCGTAGATTCCGGGTGTAATCGGCGCCTCGATGTTTTCGCCACGTCCAGGGCGGGGATATCGCTTCCATTCACTCCAGGTCGAAATCATCGCGTCAGGCCTCGCAACGTTGGAAATGCGGCTATTTCTGGTCAATTCGTCCAGCCTACGAGCAACGTTTCTGCTGGAATCAGAACGCATTACTGAAAAAATACG
>DATCXE010000103.1:0-2201 GCA_036565985.1 Bradyrhizobium sp. | reverse complement strand
CCCTATCGTCTGTATCGGCCGGCGACGCCGGGGCCGCATCCGATCGTGGTCTATTTCCACGGCGGCGGCTGGGTGCTGGGCGACGAGCAGTCCGACGATCCATTCTGCCGCGATCTCTGCCGCCGCAGCGGGATGATCGTCGTCAGCGTCGGCTACCGGCATGCGCCCGAACACCGCTTCCCTGCCGCGGCCGAGGACGGCTATGCGGCGACGCGCTGGATCGCCGAACACGCAGCGGAGCTCGGCGGCAGGGCGGGACCGGTGCTGGTCGCGGGCTGGAGTGCCGGCGGCAATATCGCAGCCGTCACCTGCCAATTGGCGCGCGACCGCGGTGGCCCGCAGATCGCAGGCCAGCTCCTGGTCTGCCCGGTCACGGACTGTGCGTTCGATCGCCCGTCCTACACCGACAATGCGACAGGCTATTTCGTGACGCGCTCGCTGATGTACTGGTTCTGGGACATCTATTGTTCGCCTGCGGACCGCACCGATCCGCGCGTCTCGCCGTTGCGCGGCAAGCTCGGGAATTTGCCGCCGGCGTTTATCGCGACCTGCGAGTTCGATCCGCTGCGTGACGAGGGCGTAGCCTACGCGGAAGCTCTCGCAGCCGCGGGCGTTCCGGTCGAGCAACTGAAGGGCCGCGGCCACTTCCATTCGTCCCTGATGATGGTCGACGTGGTGATAACCGGCGTCGGCGCGCGGGCACAGATGGCCAATGCATTGCGCCGCTTCGCTGGACTGCCGGAAAGCAAGGGTGAGAGCGTCGGACCTGGCGCGACGGCCCCGCGACATCAGATCGATGCGGCTGCGGGGTAGGGGCGGGTCAGCGAGCGGCCAACGTCAGCCAACGGTCGCGCAAATGCGTGCGCTCGATGGCGGCCTTTGCGATATGCAGGACCAGGAGAACAAGACTCGGATGTCTCTACTCGCAGAATTTGTCGCGGTGAATTGTCGTCCCTGCGAACGCAGGGACCGATACGCCGTGCCTTAAATTTTGAGAGACGCTGTTCGACGACTTTCGTTCAGCAGCCAAGTCCGGTGGTTATGGGTCCCTGCTTTCGCAGGGACGACAGCGCTGCTTCGACCAAATTGCAAAATGCTAGTTCGCCTTCGCCCCGGTCTCAGGCGTTGCTGGCCGCGATCCACCGCCGGTGAAGCGCTCGATCACCGAGCGCACGGCGTCGCGGGCCTTGCTGTCCTTGATCGATTCGAGCAGCTGCGCTGCGCCGGGCGAGCGGCGGATCAGGCTTTCCGGATCGGGAAACACCAGCGGGTCGTCCCACGGGCCCTGCACCACGAAGGGCAGGTCAAAACCCTTGTCGCCGCCTGCGGCTGAGGTCAGGCTGGCGACGCCCTTCAGATCGTATTCGCGCGCCGGCACCGAGGCGGTGCCGGTCAGCGTCAGGCGCGTCGTCGTGCCATCGACGCGGATGTCTTCCACGGTGGCGATGCCGTCGTTGAACTTCACCGAAACCGTGAGATTGTCATAGGGCGTCGTACCCGAGCGGAAATTGCCGCCGCCGGACAACGGGCGCCGTTCCAGCCGCTTCAGCAGTTGCTCGACATTGAAACCTGCGATCGCGCCGTTGTACCCGGTCAGCGTCGCGTTGCCGTCCAGCGACGAGGCGAGCCCGAACGGGCTTGCGCCGGATGCCACCAGCGAGAGGTTGAGGTTGCCGCGGCCGGACAGCTTGCTGATGCCGAACAATTCGCTGGCGCAGGCCTGCAGGTCGACATCGGTGAACTGGAGCTGTGCCTTGACGTCGGCCACCGCATCCGAACGCGCAATCCCGAACGAGCCTTTCGCGATGCCGCCATATACCTGTGCCTCGCCGACCGAGAGCGCCAGCGCGCCGTTGCGCAGATTGGCGCCGATGGCGGTGCGGCCGAGTTTGGTCGCGCCGACCGTGACCCGTGCCGCCGACAGGCGCATGTCGAGGTCGGTGGCGGAGAGCGACGAGAGGTCGAACAATTGCCGGTTCCAGTCGCGCGCGCCGCTGGCGAGCAGCCGAACGGTGGAGATGTAAGGCGTGAAATCGAGATTGCCGGCGGCGAGCGTCGCCTGCAGCGTCTGGCGGCCGTTGTTGGCAACCGTCATCACGCCCTCGGCGACGTTGCCGTCGAGTTCGACATTGACGTTCGTCAGCGCGATCGAGGCGCCGACGACATTGGCGCGGGCCTTCAGCGCGAAACGGCCGAAGCCG
>DATCXE010000091.1:0-10299 GCA_036565985.1 Bradyrhizobium sp. | reverse complement strand
GGGCCGATCGCCGATCTCACCATCAACGTCGAGGGCCTGATCGAGACCCACGACACCGGAGGCGTGCTGCGCGGCACCGACGAGCGTTTTCCGCCAGGCCTGTTCCTGCGCACGACCCCGCTCACCGAGGTCAACCCGGCGATGGCGACGTTTGTGCGCGAGATGCGTGCGGAGTCAGACGGAGATGTGCTCGGTTTCCTGCACGCGCTCATGGTGCAGATCAACGAGCACATGACATTCGACGAAGATCCCACCAACTCGGGGACCTCGGCGGCGGAAGCCTTCGCGCTCAAGCGCGGCGTCTGCCAGGACTACGCGCATATCTTCATCGCCTGCGCGCGCTCAGGCGGCGTGCCGGCGCGTTTCGTCTCCGGGCATTTCCTGCGCTCCGACGGTACCACCCAACAGCAGGCCGGCCACGCCTGGACGGAAGCTTACGTGCCTGATCTGGGCTGGGTCGGCTTCGATGCCGCCAACGGCATCTGCACCACCGACGCCCACGCCCGTGTCGCCATCGGGCTCGATTATCTCGGCGCTGCGCCTGTGCGCGGCACCCGCTATGGCGGGGGCACGGAGACGCTGACGGTTTCGGTCAGGGTCGATCGGGCCGGACGATCGGGACAGTGGCAGAGCCAGCAGTAGTCGATCTTGCACGTCATTCCGGGATGGTGCGCAAGCACCAGACCCGGAATCTCGAGATTCCGGGTTCGCGCTAAGCGCGCCCCGGAATGACGGCTATATCGCCGTCACTTATCCAGCCACACATCCTCGAACCGGAGATTGTTGTACTGGCTGTTGTCGTGCGGCTTGAAGTTCTTCACGTGCGGCTGCCAGCAATTGCCGGCCGAGCCATGCAGGATGACGGGGCGTGCGGCGTCCTCTACCAGGATCCGCTCGATATCCCATACCATTTTGCGCCGCTTTTCCTTGTCGAGTTCGCGTGACTGCGCCGCCAGCAGCTTGTCGACCTCGGCGTTGCAATACTGGGTATAGTTGCGTTCGGAGTTGCACGAATAATTCTCGACGATGTTGCCGTCGGGGTCGTCGACGCTCACGCCGGTGATGTTGAGGCCGATCGTGTAATCCTTGCGCTGCAGCTTGGCGTACCAGCGCGGCGTATCGAGAATGTCGAGTTCGCCGACGATGTAGATCTTCTTGAGCTGGTCGGACAGGATCACGGCGGGGTCGCGGTAGGTCGGCAGGTTGCGCGTCTGGATCTTGATCTGCAGCGGCTTGGCATCGCTGTAGCCGAGCTTCTGCATGATGGCCTGGGCCTCAGTGAGGTTCTTCTCCGCTTCGGAACCGTAGCCGGTCATGGAGGCCTGCATCTCCGCGGGCATGCCCCACTCGCCCTCCGGCTTCGGCAGCATCGCTCCACCCAGCCGCGCGGTTCCTTCCATCAGGATGCTGTTGAACGGCTTGCGGTCCAGCGCCAGCGACATCGCACGGCGAATATCTGGATTGTCGAACGGCGGATTGACGCGGTTGACCATCAGGTTGATCAGGGTGCCCGTCGTGATGACCTCGCAGATGGCATTCGGCGCCCGCGCCTTGACGTCCTTCATCAGGGGAATGCTGACGTCGGAAGGAAACGTGATGTCGTAGTCGCCGGTCGAGAACGCAAGCATGCGCGTGGCGCGGCTGTCGATCGTGCGCACCGTGATCTCGTCGAGATAGGGCCGGTCCTTTTTGAAGTAATCCGGATTGCGCACGAGGCGGATCGAATCGCCGCGCTTGAACTCGACGAATTTGAAGGGACCGGTGCCCACCGGCTTGGTGCGCATCACCTGCTGCGGCACGTGACAGGGATAGACCGCTGAGAAGGCGCTGGCGAGCAGCACCGGCAGGCTCGGCTGCGGCTCACTCAGTTCGAAGGTCGCCTCGAAATCGCCGTTGATGCTGACGTCCTTCAGCTTGGTGTACCAGACCTTGCGCGGATTGCGCTTGAAATCCTGTGTCTCTGCCTTGCCGATCAGCATCCGCCAGGTGCATTGCACGTCCTTCGCGGTGAATGCCTGGCCGTCGTGCCATTTGACGCCCTGTCGCAGCTTGAACGTCAGCCTGGTGTTGGTTTCATCCCATGCCCAGCTTTCTGCAAGATCGGGAATGACGGTTTCAATGCTCTCGTGGACCTTGGCAGGATCGAACGTCACGAGATTGTTGAAGACAGCCGCAAACGGCATCACCGAGGCGATCGTCGATTCTTCCAGCAACGAGGTCGAGGGTGGATTGTCGTTGTGATAGAGCCTGAGCGTGCCGCCCTTTTTCTGCGCGGCGGCGGGGCTTGCGGCAACCAGTGCGATGCAACCGAGCATCACAAGTGCGGCGCTTGACTTGCCCGGCAAATTGCTGGTGCGCATTCAGCCTCCCCTGTATTTTCTTCTTCTGTGGGACGATCGAGGGATCAAAAGCTAGCGCAGAGGAGTGACCATGTCAGCAGGCGACAAGGTTTTTGCAGGCTCGATTCCGGAAAACTACGACCGTTACATGGTTCCCCTGATCTTCGCGAGCTACGCCCGCGATCTTTCGCAACGGGCCGCCGCACTTTCGCCCAAAGCCGTGCTGGAAACCGCGGCCGGCAGCGGCGTGGTGACGCGCGCGCTGGCGCCCAAACTCACATCCGATGCCCGCTACGTCGTGACCGACTTCAATCAACCGATGCTTGATTATGCCGCCACGCGGCAAAATCCCGACGATCGCATCAGTTGGCGCCAGGCGGATGCGCAGGCATTGCCGTTCGAAGACGCCACCTTCGATCTCGTCTGCTGCCAGTTCGGCGTCATGTTCTTCCCCGACCGCCCCTCCGCCTACCGCGAGGCCCGGCGCGTGCTCAGGCCGGGTGGAAGTTTCCTGTTCAACGCATGGGACCGCATCGAGGAAAACGTGTTCGCGGACGACGTGACCTGCGCGCTCGCAGAATTTTTCCCGAACGATCCGCCGCGCTTCCTGGCGCGCACGCCGCACGGCTATCACGACATCGCGCTGATCCGGAGCGATCTGGCGAAGGCAGGCTTTTCCAACGTTACGATCGAGACCAGGGCGGAAGAAAGCCGCGCGCCTTCGCCCCATCAAGTGGCGGTCGCCTATTGCCAGGGTACGCCCCTGCGCAACGAGATCGAAGCCCGTGGCGCGGACAAACTCGAGGCCGCCACCGAACACGCCGCATCCGCCCTTGCGCGCAAGCACGGCACTGGCGAGGTCGCCGCCAAGATTCAGGCGCTGGTCATCACGGCACGGGCATAGGAACCGCAGCCGCACTGCCTCGGCCAGGCAGGATCACCATTCGCAGCAGGATGTACGCGCGAACCGGGCGATGCCCATCACCTTTTGCTCGTCTCAACCACCTTGTTACAAGCGTAGCCGGGTATCGTCGCGCTGCAACCATCTCGTAGTGCCGCCTTTGCAACCTCCCTTGCGCCGGTTTTTCGATAGCCGGTTTTTCGCAAGAAAGGTTCGAATAGATGCGCGTGCAAAGCCCGCTTCCTCATTCCCGTTCCCTCCCGCTGCCCCACACCAACGAGACCGTACTGGCCGGCATCCGGGGACTGGCTCCAGAGATCACCGAGCGCGCGGCCGAGATCGAAGCGGCACGCCGCATTCCGCCCGATCTCGTGGAACGGCTGCGATCGATCGGCATGTTTCGCATTTTCGTCCCCAGAAGTCATGGCGGGCTGGAACTGCCCCTGCCGGAGGGGTTGGAAGTCATCACCGCGCTTGCCCGGCTCGATGGATCGGTCGGCTGGACCTCCATGGTCGCGGGCGTCGGCAATCTGTTCGCCACCCTGCTGCCACGCGGGACCTATGATCGCATCTATCTGGATGGACCTGACGTCGCCATCTGCGGCTCCTCCCAGCCAGCCGGAACGGCAGAACCCGTGGCAGGCGGCTTTCGGATCAACGGCCGATGGCCGTTCGCCAGCGGCTGCATGCATGCCGATTGGATGGGGGCGATCTGCAAGGTCATCAAGGACGGCCAGCCGGTCGTCGATGCGCACGGCAAACCGATGATGCGGGGCTTCGCGATGCCCGCGTCCGAATGGGAAGTCGAGGACACCTGGCATGCGGCCGGGCTGAAGGGAACAGGCAGCCACCACATTGCGCTGCATGGCGCATTTGTTCCAGAGACCAACATATTCGATTTCGAGAACGGCACGGCCTGCGTGCCGGGCCCGCTCTATCAGGCCTTTCGGCACTTTCCACCGTTGTTCCACGGCGCGTTCTCGATTGGCATCGCCGCGGGCACGGTCGATGAACTGGTCGCCCTCGCCAATACCGGAAGACAGCAGCTTTACGCGCCCACGCCGATGCGGGACTCCGAAACGTTCCAGTTCGAGCTCGGCCGGATTTCCGCGGGCGCCAAAGCGGCGCAGGCGTTTCACAAGGTGCAAGCGGCAAGTCATTGGGATCACGCCCTTTCGGGAACGCTGAAGGGCGAAGACCTTCTCCTCGACGGAACGCAATCCTCGGTCTGGATCGCGACCACCTGCGTCGGCGTCGCCGACGGATGCTTTACACTGGGTGGAAGCAGCGCCCTTTACGAGATTTCTCCGCTGCAACGGCGCCTGCGCGACCTTCATGTCGCGGCCCAGCACGCCATCGCGCAGCAAAGGCAGTACGCCGGCGTGGGCAAGCTTAAGTTACAACGTTCGCCTGACGAGGCCTGACGACAGCATCGGAGCCAACCGACGCCATGTGCTATGATCGCGGCACATCACAAACCAAACCGCGAGACCGGCCATGGCGACGGTAAAGCTACTTTCCGACGATGAACTTTCGAGCGAGGCGCGCGCCGTCTTCAACGACATCCGCAGGACGCGACAGTCGGATTTCGTCAACAACTTCTGGCGCGCGCTGGCCCATGATCCCAGAACGCTTCGCCGGACATGGGAGAGCGTGAAGGACGTGATGGCGCCGGGCGCGCTGGAACCCAAGGTCAAGGAAATGCTCTACGTGGCCGTGTCAATTGCCCATGGCTGCAACTACTGCATTCACTCGCACACGGCCGCCGCACGCGCCAAGGGCATGACGGAAGCGGAATATCGCGAGATGATTGCCATCGTCGGCATGGCCGCGGAGACCAACCGGCTGGTCACCGCCCTTGGCGTCCCGGTCGACGACGCCTTTCTCGTGGACGCGCCGGCAGGACGAACAGCGGAATCGTGACGACCGCCCCGTGGTAGCCGCCCTTTTTGGCCGACGGATGCATGCCGTGCCGCGGGAATTGGGGTTGGATGCCTCCCTGAAATTGGCTACTAGTTGCCCCGCCGGAATTTGACGGTTCGGGGACGTGGAATGACTTATTGTTGCGGAATTCTGGTACGGGACGGTCTCGTGATGATCGCGGATACCCGTACCAATGCCGGGCTGGACAACGTCTCGACCTTCCGCAAGCTGCATATTTTCTCCAATCCGGGCGACCGCATCATGGCGATTGCCAGCGCGGGCAACCTCGCGATCAGCCAGTCGGTGTTGTCGACCCTGACCGAGGGCATCGAAGATCCGACCACCGGCGAAGTCGAGACGCTGATGAACGCTCCGACCATGTTCCAGGCGGCGCAGCGCATCGGGCGGGCGATCCGGTTGGTCCATGCCACCGAGGGCCCGGCACTGCGATCCGAGGACGTCTCGTTCGACGTCTCCTTCCTGTTCGGCGGACAGATCAAGGGGTCCCGGATGCGGCTGTTCATGGTCTACACCGCCGGCAATTTCATCGAATGCACCACCGACACGCCCTATTTGCAGATCGGCGAGCACAAATACGGCAAGCCGGTGCTGGACCGAGCGATGCACTATGACGTCGAATTGTATGAGGCGCTGAAGACCGGCCTGATCTCGATGGATTCGACCATGCGCTCCAATCTCGGCGTCGGCCTGCCGATCGACGTGCTGGTGGTGCGCAGCGATGCCTGCGAGGCCGACCTCAATCACCGCATCGAGGCGGGCGAGCCCTACTTCCACGACCTGCGCTCGCGCTGGTCGGCGGCGCTGCGCGCGGCGCACCAGAATATTCCAAGACCACCCTACAAAACCCAAACAGAAGCAAAGAACTGAAGGCGAGGAAACCATGGCCGACGCAACAAACAAGATCGCGATCGTGACCGGTGCCGGCACCGGCGTCGGACGCGCGGCATCGCTGGCGCTGATGAATGCCGGCTTTACCGTGGTGCTCGCCGGGCGGCGCATGGAGATGCTGGAAGAGACCAAGAAGCTCGGCGACAATGTCGGCAAGAGCCTGTGCGTTTCCGCCGACATGACCAACCCCGGCTCGATTGCCGCCCTGTTCGCCAAGGTGATGGACACCTATGGCCGGCTCGACGTGCTGTTCAACAATGCCGGCATGGGCGCGCCGCCGGTCAACTTCGAAGACCTCAGCCTCGAGCAGTGGCAGGCGGTGGTGAACACCAACCTCACCGGCCCCTTCCTGTGCACCCAGCATGCCTTCCGCATCATGAAGGACCAGAACCCGCGCGGGGGCCGCATCATCAACAACGGCTCGATCTCGGCGCACGCGCCACGGCCGTTCTCCGCGGCGTACACCTCGACCAAGCACGCGATCACCGGTCTTACCAAGGCCTCCAACCTCGACGGCCGCATGTACGACATCGCCGTCGGCCAGGTCGACATCGGCAACGCCGCGACGCCGATGACCGACCGCATGGTCGCCGGCCCCGGCGTGATGCAGCCCGACGGCACGATGAAGCACGAGCCACGCATGGACGCGAAGGCGGTCGGCGACGCGGTCGCCTACATGGCCGGCCTGCCGCTGGATGCCAACGTGCTGTTCATGACGGTCATGGCGAGCAAGATGCCGTTCGTGGGACGGGGGTAAGCAAACCCTGGCGTCGTCCCCGCGAAAGCGGGGACCCATACGCCGCGGCGCTAATTGGTTACGAGGTGTCTACCGTTCGTGGTCCACACGAGAGATCACGCGGTATGGGTCCCTGCGTTCGCAGGGACGACATGTTGAAGCATTTGACCGCAACCACCCCCTACTCCAGCCGTTCCACCTTCCGCAGCGCCGGGAACAGCTTCATCCACAACAGCGCGATCGCGATCGTGCCGGCGCCGCCGAGCACGGCGGCCGGCACCGTACCCAGCAGCGCGGCGGTGACGCCGCTTTCGAACTGGCCGAGCTGGTTTGAAGCATTGATGAACAGGAAATTGACCGCGCCGACCCGGCCGCGCATCTCGTCGGGCGTGGCAAGCTGCACCAGCGAAAACCGTATCACTACACTGATCGTATCCGCCGCGCCCAGCACCGCCAGCGCCAGCACCGATAGCCACATCCACTGCGACAGCGCGAACACGACGGTGGCGGCGCCGAACACGATGACGGCCTGAAACATCCGCAACCCGACATGGCGATTGATGCTGTGGCGCGCCAGCACGATGGTCATCAACAGCGCGCCGACCGCGGGCGCGGCGCGCAGGATGCCGAGGCCGAGCGGGCCTGCTTCGAGAATGTCGCGCGCATAGATCGGCAGCAGCGCCACGACGCCGCCGAACAGCACCGCGAACAGGTCGAGCGAGATGGTGCCCAGGATCGCCGGGTTGTTGCGGATGAAACGGACGCCGGCAAATACATCGTCCGCGATCGAATCCAGCTTCGGCAGTTCCTGCTTGTCGGTGTGGATGAAGCCGGTGAGAATTGCGCCGACGAGCCAGAAGGCGACAATGACGAAGTAAGGCAGGCTCGGCGCGAACACATAGGCCAGCCCGCCAAGCGCGGGTCCGGTGATGGTCGCGACCTGGGCTGCGCCGGAGGAGATCGCGGTCGCGCGCTGCACCGAGCCTTTGGGCACGATCAGCGGCAGCAGCGCGGCCGTCGCGGGACTCTCGAAGGCGCCGGCGATGCCGATCACGAAAGTGGCGATGAATATCTGCGGCACGGTGAGCCAGCCGGCAAAGGTACTGACGGCGAGAAACAGCGCCGTCGCCGCTTCCGCAAGCTGACAAAGCTGCACCACGCGCTTGCGCTCGAACCGGTCGGCGGCGTGGCCGGCGACGAACACCAGCAGCGCCGTGGGCAGGAACTGCACCAGCCCGACCATGCCGAGCTGGAAGGCGCTGCCGGTGATGTCATAGATCTGCCAGCCGATCGCCACCGCCGCGATCTGGCTGGCGAAGCGCGAGAGGCTCCGGGACAACAGGAAGAACAGGAACGGCCCGTGCCTCAGGAGATCGCGGGCGCCCACCGGCATCGTCGAGGACATAAGGCGACGGGTGGCCGAGCGGAAGGAAGATGTCAACGGGCGCAGTTGACGGGCTCCCGTGCCCCGGACGCAGTGCGGCGCGAAGTGCCGCGCTGCAGAGTCGGGGCCATCGCGGACCGGGCACGCTGGGTCCCGGCTCTGCAACGCACCGCTCCGCGCTGCATCGCGTCCGGGACACGATCGGGTTTCCATCATGCGACGGCGCTGGCATAGTTACTGGCCGGGGCTCCGGGGGATTCATGCTGCAACTGCAATCGGCGTTCGGCGTGCTGGCGTTGCTGGCGATCGCCTGGGCGCTCAGTGAGAACCGCCGCGCAGTATCGCTCCGCCAGACGACGATCGGCCTTGCCGTCACCGTCGTCACCGCGCTGGTGCTGCTCAAGCTGCCGCCGGTGGCACAGGCGTTCGGCGCCGTCAACGACGCCGTCAACACCATCTCCGCGGCGTCCCGCGCCGGCACCTCGTTCGTGTTCGGCTACCTCGGCGGCGGCGCCCTGCCCTTCGACCTCAAGACGCCGGGCGCGGATTTCATCCTGGCCTTTCAGGCACTGCCGATCATCCTGGTCATGAGCGTCCTGACGACGCTCTTGTTCTACTGGCGCGTGCTGCCGCCGGTCGTCCGCGGCATGGCGTGGCTGCTGGAGCGCACGCTCGGCGTCGGCGGCGCGGTGGGCCTGTCCACGGCGGCGAACATCTTTCTCGGCATGGTCGAGGCGCCCTTGTTCATCCGCCCTTATCTCGCGCAGCTCACCCGCAGCGAATTATTTATGGTGATGACCGGCGGCATGGCCGGCATCGCCGGCACCGTGCTAGTGCTCTACGCGACGTTCCTCGCGCCGCTGATCCCGGACGCCGCGGCGCATTTCGTCATCGCGTCCGTGCTCGGCGCGCCGGCAGCGATCCTCGTCAGCCTGATCATGGTGCCGGAAACGTCCGACAAGCGCACCGGCGGCGCGCTGTCAGATCCCCGGGTCGCTGGCGATCCCGATACGCAGACGTCGAGCACGATGGACGCCATCGTCAAGGGCACCACTGCCGGGCTCGAGTTGCTGCTCAACATCATCGCCATGCTGCTGGTGCTGGTGGCGCTGGTCTATCTCGCCAACGCCATCCTCGGGCTACTGCCCGAGATCGGCGGCGCCAGGATTTCGCTGCAGCGCCTGCTGGGCTACGTGATGGCGCCGGTGTGCTGGCTCTTGGGCCTGCCGTGGCCGCAGGCGATCACGGCCGGCAGCCTGATGGGCACCAAGACCGTGCTCAACGAACTGATCGCCTATGTCGAATTGTCGAAACTCGGCGCGGATGCGCTGGATCCGCGCTCGCGGCTGATCATGCTCTATGCGCTGTGCGGTTTCGCCAACTTCGCCAGCCTCGGCATCATGATCGGCGGCCTCGGCACCATGGCGCCCGAGCGCCGCGAGGAGATCAACGCGCTCGGGCTGAAGTCGATCGTATCAGGCACGCTGGCGACGTGTTTGATGGGGGCGATCGTGGGAGTGTTGACGTGAGTTGTGCACGTCGTTCCGGGGCGGTGCGGAGCACCGAACCCGGAACCTCGAGATTCCGGGTTCGACGCTATACGTCGCCCCGGAATGACGGTGAGAACTACGTAGCCAACTCCACTGTCTTGAACTCCGCCGGCAGGATCACCTCGAGCAACTCGACGTCGTCGGAATAATCCATGATCAGATGCTTGATGCGCGGCGGCTGGGTCCAGGCGCTGCCCTCTTTCATCAGCGTCTCGCCCTGGCCTTCCATGTAGGTCTTCACCCAGCCCTTGAGCACATAGACCATCTGGAATTCGACGTCGTGGTAATGCAGCTTGGAAACTTCCGCCGGATTGCACGGACCGATCAGGCGGATCACATGCGCCTGCGCCAGACCGTGGGAGGCTTCCGCGATGCCGAGGTCGCGATATTGCGCGTAGGCGCGCAGGCCGTCGGCTTTGAAGTCCTCTTCGCGGTGATGACTGATCGCGATGCGCTGCTTCGGCCGCGCTTTGGACTTGACCGCCTTCGACGCCGGCTTCTTCGCAGCCGACACGCGGCCCTTGGACTTGAGCGCCTTGCGCGCGGAGGATTTGGCG
>DATCXE010000077.1:0-4064 GCA_036565985.1 Bradyrhizobium sp. | reverse complement strand
TACCAGGGACTGTTTGCTACCTGCATCGCCAACGGCATTCAGGCCGTGAATTTTCTCGGCGATCGATTCCTGAGAAAGTATCACGCATCGGCAGGGATCGACGAACTGTACAGGCACTCGGTGAACAGCGCCTTCTCGCCGCAGGAGGCCTTTCTGGTCACCGGGGCGCCGCACGCATCCGCCTATTATCCGCGGGACTTTGCCTGGTTCTATCCCGATGTTCTCGATCCCGAGACCATCATGGATTCCGATGATGCCGTCCGCAGGGTTCGCTTGCTCGAAAAGAGCGTCCGCCTCATGCTGGAGGCCGTTCGTTCCAATGTCGTCACGACGACCATCGTTCCCGCAGGCGGCGATCGGTACATCGGCGTCAATTACTTCTCGCTGCCGTCGGATACGCTGTTGGGCATCCTTGCCGGCCTGGAGCAGCTTGTTCGCGCGGAGCGAAAGCCATCGTCGTACCTGGCCATGTCGCAGGGGGCACATGCCGGGCGCTTGTTGCTTGCCGAATATCGCGAGGACCTGAAGAAAGCATTATCCGAACTCGCAAGCTCGCTGCAGCCGTTCAATGACAACGGACTCACGGCCCTGCTGTGCGACGTCACAGCACCGCGCTCTGCGGCGACGGACACCCGTGCCGAGCGCAGGCGTTTCGTCACCAATGCATGCGTCTACGCGACCTTCATGCGCGGCATGGACCTGGGGGTGATCGACCAGATCGAACTGGAACGGCTGCTCGGGCGCGAACTGTCGCAATACAAGCGGGAGCTTCTCCGGCTGTTCGGCAAGCATGGCTATATCAGGCATGCCCTGGATTCCCGCAGCGAACCGCCGGCGTCTGCCGTTGCACTGGATTTTGTCAACGTGCACCAGGGATTTTGGGACCTGCGCGAGGCGAGCGAACGCGCGCTGTTCGCGGCCACCACAGACCTCATACTGGGCGAACCGCGGTTTCGAATTCCGGACACGTCACACTTCCTGGTATCCGCGGAAAACCCGCTCAACAAGATGATCCACAAGATCGCCGCGCCGGCCTACCAGGGGCGTTCTTCGTGGCCGACTTTCAACGTCGAATTCGCCGACCGCATGCTGGACTACGACGAATGCTCCGGCACCGATACCTATCGGTCCTGTGCGCGGGACATCTTGCGCGACATTCGCACCGCCACTGAAACCCACGGCGGGTATCAGGAACTGCTCTCGGAAAAAGGTCTCAAGTACCGCACCTGGGCTTATCAGAGCGCCGTCGCCCACTCCTGGTTTCCCCGTTTCCTCACGGTGTGGAAACGGGCGTTCGGGACCTCGCTGGTGGATTGGAATAGGTCGTAGCGACCATCGACGGCCAAGCCGGGCTGTGCGAACCACGGGGATGCCGGCCGGACGACTGTCGTGGTGGGTGGCGACGGCGCCGGGCAAGGCTGCGCAAGCCAGGTGCAGCACGAGTCTCCGCCCAGCCATTGTGCAAATGCACGCCGCGAAAGCTCCGGGCAGGGAATGAGCGAGTGCGGGCATTTCACTCAATGAATTGAAAACACGATGGATTCGGTTTCGGCCGGAGACGAAACGGTATTGTACACAATGGCACGCACCTTGCTTGGCTAGTCCCGAGAGTTCTCCCGTTCGGGGCGCGTACGTCATGACGAACTCAAAGAGTCCACAGTCAGGCACGGTTGCCGCGGAGCCGGAGCCGATCGTGCTGGATTGGCCCGCAACTGCGCTTCTCATCATCGACATGCAGCGCGATTTCATGGAGCCCGGGGGCTTCGGCGAAACGCTCGGCAATGACGTCAGCCAACTCGCGCGTGCGGTGAGGCCGATTGCGGCCGTGCTCGATGCAGCCCGCGCGACCGGGATGCTGATCGTGCATACCCGCGAAGGCCATCTGCCTGATCTTTCCGATGCGCCACCGGCAAAGGTCGAGCGTGGCGCGCCATCCCTGCGCATCGGCGATCCCGGGCCGATGGGGCGCATTCTCATCCGTGGCGAGGCCGGCCACGACATCATTCCCGAACTCTATCCGCTCGACGGCGAGATCGTGATCGACAAGCCGGGGAAGGGCGCCTTCTACGCCACCGAACTCGCAGAGGTGCTGCAGCGCTACGGCATCGAGAGCCTTCTGGTTTGCGGCGTCACCACCGAGGTCTGCGTCAACACCACCGTGCGCGAAGCCAACGACCGCGGCTATCGCTGCGTGGTGCTGGCGGATGGCTGCGCATCCTATTTTCCCGAGTTTCACGAGATGGGCCTGAAGATGATCAAGGCCCAGGGCGGCATCTTCGGTTGGGTCTCCGACTCGGCCGCAGTGCTGGCGGCACTTTCAACGGAGATTCCAAAAGCGGCAGCAGCGGGGACATCACGATGAGCACAAGTACGACGGGGACTGCAGCGACATCAGGTTTCAAGCCGGTATTGTGGACGCCGGGCGACTGGAACGCCCTGTTCGGTTTCGGCACCAATATCCTGGTCAACATGCTGGTGCTGACCGGCTTGTTGCGCTTCGTGCTGAAGATGCCGGACTCACTGGTGTTCGGCCGCATCCTGCCAGCGCTCGGCCTGATGATGTGTCTCTCCACCTTCTACTATGCGTATCTCGCCTACAGGCTGGCGCAGAAGACCGGTCGCAGCGACGTCTGCGCGCTGCCGTCCGGTGTCAGCGTGCCGCACATGTTCATCGTCACCTTCGTGATCATGCTGCCGATCACGCTCAAGACCGGCGACCCCGTCAAAGGCTGGTCGGCCGGCCTGGTCTGGGTGTTCTTCCAGAGCTTTATTCTCATGATCGGCGGCTTCATCGCGCCGTATATCCGGAAGATTACCCCGCGTGCGGCGCTGCTCGGCACGCTCGCCGGCGTCTCTATCACCTTCATCTCGATGCGTCCGGCGCTGGAAATGTACATGACGCCGCAGATCGGGCTGGTGTGCTTCGCCATCATCCTGGCGAGTTGGTTCGGCGGCGTGAAATACTGGAAGGGCATGCCGGCCGGCCTCGTCGCCATTGCGGTCGGCATGGTCATCGCGTGGGGATCGAACCTGTTCGGCCTTGGGCTCGGCGGCTTGAGCCTGAAGGGCGTCGGCGATGCCTTTGCGAACTTCGGCTTCTCGGTGCCGCTGCCCGCCATCGGCCACGTCTTCTCCGGCTTCGAATTCCTCGGCATCATTCTCGTCACGGCGATCCCGTTCGGTATCTACGATCTCGTCGAGGCCATGGACAATGTCGAAAGTGCGGAAGCGGCCGGCGACGAATATCCGACCACGCGGGTGCTGACGGCCGACGGCGTCGTCAGCCTGATCGGCTGCCTGATGGGCAATCCCTTCATCAACGCCGTCTATATCGGCCATCCCGGCTGGAAGGCGATGGGCGGCCGGATCGGCTATTCGGCGGCGACCGGAATCATGGTGGTGCTGCTGAGCTGGTTCGGCATCATCGCGGTGTTGCTGGCGCTGGTGCCCGTGGTCGCGATCTCGCCGATCCTGCTCTATATCGGCATGCTGATCGGCGCGCAGGCGTTCCAGACCACGCCGGTCAAGCACGCGCCCGCCGTCGTGCTGGCGTTGACGCCGCATCTGGCCGCCTGGGCCAAGCTGCAGATCGACACCATGCTGGCTTCAACGATGACCGCAGCGCAGACGGTCGGCGGTCTCGCCGCCGACAAGGTCGATGCGGTCAAGACGGCGGCCATCGCCGCATTGCCGCAGCAGGGCGTGATCTATCACGGGCTGGAAGTGATGGGCGGCGGCGCGATCCTCGCTGGCCTCGTGCTCGGCGCGATCGGCGTGTTCGTGATCGAACGCGATTTTCTCAAGGCCTCGGCCTTTGCGCTCGCCGGCGCCGTCATGACCTATTTCGGTTTCATGCACGGCGAAGCCGTCGGCATCGGCGGCGGCCTCGGTGTTACCCCGGGCGTGGCGCTGGCTTACGCGGTGATGGCGGCAGGGCTGTTCGCGCTGGCGAAGACGAGCCCGGGCGTGGAGTACATTGCGCACGCGGAGGTGCCGGCGGCAGCACCGGCGGAGTGAAAGGTTCGTCAATCCTCATGGTGAGGAGGCGCTCTTGCGCCGTCTCG
>DATCXE010000069.1:0-19242 GCA_036565985.1 Bradyrhizobium sp. | reverse complement strand
GTTCGCACGCACGTGACTTACGACCTCAAGCAGCGCCTCCCGCATGGCGGCCTCGTGCCCCTTCCTGGCCCGTATGATCGCGGTGATGGTCAACATGTCGTTCTCCTGAAGTCACAAGACACCTGCTCTCTTGAGTAGCCCCAGTTAGGCCGAAGTACGACAATGAGTCGAGCACTCCATGCACAAGAGGCGGTTTACCGCGGCATTCCATACCTTGCGGAGTGCGCAATCTCGCCGGTCATCATCCTAGCGGGCGCGCGACAGCATTCGGAACGCGGACGGCAATCGCCCGATACCGCTAATGCCCCACGAAGGTCGGCTTGCGCTTGTCGATGAAGGCCCGCACCGCTTCCCTGTGGTCGATCGTACGCGCGGAGCGGACCATGTTCTCCGCTTCCAGGTCCATCGAATCCAGGAAATCGGACGACACGGCGTGATCGAGGTTGTCCTTGATGCGGGCGAACGCGACCGATGGTCCTTCGGCCAGCGATTTCGCAAGTGCGAACGCGGCCTCGCGCAGTTCGGCGTCGGGCACCACGCGGTTGACGAGACCGAGCGCCTCACAGCGGCGGGCATCGATGCGTTCCGACAGGAACATCAGTTCTCGCGCGCGCGAGGTTCCGACCAGCCGGGTCAACAGCCATGAGATGCCGTAGTCGCCGGTCAAGCCGATGCGAGCGTAGCCCGTTGACATGATCGCGGATTCACCGGCGATGCGGATATCGCAGGCGAGCGCCAGCGCCATCCCGGCGCCGGCCGCGGGTCCCGGAAGGGCAGCTACCGTCGGCTTCCGCACCGCCACCAGAGCGCCCGTCAAAGTGCGCTGCCTGATCCGGAGGTCGGCCACGCGTTCCTCGATCGCGATTTCCTTCTTGCTGGAATTGCTGCCCATGCCCTTGACGTCACCGCCGGCACAAAAGGCCGTGCCCGCGCCGGTGATAAGCAACGCGCCGACGTTGGGATCCTCGCCGCATTGCTTGATCATGCGCCGGAGGGCGGGCGTGAGGTAATCGGAGAGCGAATTGCGCGCCTCGGGGCGGTTGAGCGTGATGACGGCAACGCGGTCTCTTATCTCGCACAACAACTCGCCGGTTCCGGTGTCGATCTCGATCCGATCGTCTGCCATTAGCCCTTCTCCCGTGGCTGTTGGGCTCCCGATTACCTCCGCAGCGAAGGGGTCAGGCGACCTTCAACGCGGCGTTGCCGTTGCCATCGAGGAATCCGGTCAGCCGGTCACGGATGATGCGCTCAGCGTCGGCCATGATGCGGTCGATCAGTTCCTTGACGGTCGGAACGTCCCGGATCAATCCGACCATCATCCCGCAGCTCCAGGCGCCCGCATCCATTTCGCCATCGATCATGACCTTGGGATAGACGCCCGCGACCTCCTCATGGATATCGGAGATCTTGAGGCTGGCGCCTTTTTCGCGCTCGATCTCGATCAGGCGGTCGACGCCCTTGTTCTTCAGCACGCGCTCGGTATTCCGGAGCGCCCGCATCACCAGCCTGGTATCGAGTTCGCTGGCCGCGACCAGCGCCTTCTTGACGTTCTCATGCACCGGCGCCTCCTTGGTGGCGATGAAGCGCGTTCCCATGTTCATGCCGGCCGCGCCGAGTGCAAGTGCGGCGACCAGGCTGCGCGCGTCGGCCATGCCGCCCGAGGCCACGAACGGAATCTTCAGTTCCTCCGCCGCGCGCGGCAGCAGGATCATGTTCGGCATGTCGTCTTCGCCGGGATGGCCGCCGCATTCGAACCCGTCGACGCTGACGGCGTCGCAACCGATCTGCTCGGCCTTCAGCGAATGCCGGACCGACGTGCACTTGTGGATCACCTTGATGCCGCCGGCCTTCAGCGCCGGCATGTATTGCTCGGGGCTGCGGCCCGCGGTCTCGACGATCTTGATGCCGCCTTCCCTGATGGCCGCGATGTATTCCGGATAGGGCGGCGCGGTGAAGGACGGCAGGAAGGTGAGGTTCACGCCGAACGGCTTGTCCGTCATGTCGTGGCAGCGCGCGATCTCCTTTGCCAGCAATTCCGGCGTCTTCTGCGTCAGTCCGGTGATGATCCCGAGCCCCCCGGCATTCGACACCGCAGCGGCGAGTTCGGCGAACCCGACATAGTGCATGCCGCCCTGGATGATCGGATGTTCGATGCCGAACATCTCGGTGATGGCTGTCTTCACGTAGGCCTCCCATGTTTTTGCAATGGCCGAGCTTTGCCGGGCCGGTAGTTCCGGTCAATGGACGATTTCGAGCAGGCCCGCAGCGCCCATGCCGCCGCCGACGCACATCGTGACGACGGCGTATTTGGCCTTGCGCCGCCGGCCCTCGATCAGCGCGTGGCCGGCCAGTCGCGCGCCGGTCATGCCATAGGGATGGCCGAGCGCGATCGATCCGCCGTTGACATTGAGCTTCTCCGGATCGATGCCGAGCTTGTCGCGGCAGTAGATTACCTGCACTGCGAACGCCTCGTTCAGCTCCCACAGATCGATATCGTCGATCTTCAGCCCGTGCCGCTTGAGCAGCCGGGGCACGGCGTAGACCGGGCCTACTCCCATCTCGTCGGGCTCGCAGCCGGCGGCGACGAAACCGCGGAAGATGCCGAGCGGCTTGAGCCCCTTTTGCGCGGCGAGCTTGTCGCTCATGATGACGGTGGCACTTGCGCCGTCCGAAAGCTGGCTCGCATTGCCGCCGGTGATCGTGAAGCCCGGCCCCTTCGCCGGCTTGACGGCAGCGAGGCCTTCGGCAGTGGTATCGGGACGCGGCCCCTCATCGGTTGAAAGCATCACTTCCTGAAACGATACGGCCCCGGTGGCCTTGTCGGTGACCGCCATGCAGGTCTTGATCGGCGCGAGTTCGTCGTTGAACCGGCCGCCCTGCCGCGCTGATGCCGTACGGCGCTGGCTCTCGAGGCTGTATTCGTCCTGACGTTCACGCGAGATGTCATATCGCTTGGCCACGATCTCGGCGGTGTCCAGCATCGCCATGTAGGCGTCGCCCTTGATGGCGAGCAGCTCCGGATCGACCGCGTGAAAGGTGTTCATCTGCTTGTTCTGCACCAGGCTGATCGACTCGCCGCCGCCGCCGATGGCGACCTCGACACCATCGAAGATCACCGACCGGGCAGCCAATGCGATGGCCTGCAGGCCGGACGCACACTGGCGATCGATGGTCGTTCCGGCCGTGGTCACCGGCAGGCCCGCGCGCAGCAGCGCCTTGCGCGCAATATTGGTACCCGTGGTGCCCTGCTGCATGGCGCAGCCCATCACGACGTCCTCGACCTCGGCGGGGTCGATCTTCGCCCGCGACAGCGCCGAGGAGATGGCGTGACCCAACAGCGTCGCGCCCTCGGTGTTGTTGAGAGCCCCCTTGTAAGCCTTGCCGATCGGCGTGCGGGCCGTCGAGACGATCACAGCATCAGTCATTCTTTTACCCTCGGCTGGACGCGGTCTTGCGAACCGTATCGGAAGTGACTTTGGATTCGTCCTGCTGCGCGTACCGCATCAGGTGATAGGTCGGATCGCCGAACTGGACGTTGATCGCGGATATCCGCTTGAAGTAGTGGCCGACGTTCAATTCGTCGCTCATGCCCATGCCGCCGTGAAGCTGGATCGCCTGCTCGGCGACAAAGCGCGCGGCGTAGCCGACCTTGGTCTTGGCGCCGGACGCCAGCCTCGATCCGTGTGGCTCTCCGGCCGCGAGACTAAGATTGAGATGCTGGGTGAGCGACACCGCCTCTTCGAGCGCGATGAACATGTCGACCATGCGGTGCTGCAGCACCTGAAAGCTCCCCAGCGTGACCCCGAACTGCTTGCGCGTCTTGCTGTATTCGAGCGTTGCCGCGTTCAGTTCGGTCATCGCACCGACCGCCTCGGCGCAGAGCGCGGCGATAGCGCGGTCGCGGCAGGCCTCGAGCGAGGCGACGCCCTCGCCCTCCGTGCCCAGGAGCCGGCTCGCCGGAACCTCCACGTTCATCAGCGTGACCTCCGCGGCGCGCCGGCCGTCGATCGTCTTGAAACCCTGCAAATGGAGATTGGCGGAATGGCGATCCACGACGAACAGGCTGATGCCGCTGCGATCGCGGGGGCCACCCGAGGTGCGCGCCGACACGATCAGCCTGTCCGCCCAGGGAGCGCCGATGACGGCCGCCTTGGTGCCGCTCAGAACATAGTTCTCACCCTGGCGCCGCGCCGTCGTGGCAATCTTTTCGAGATCGTAGCGTGAGCGCCCTTCGGCCCAGGCCAGCGCCCAGACCGATTCACCGGCCATGATGCCGGGCAGATATTCTTCGCGCTGCCGCCGCGAGCCGATATCCTCGATGAGGCCGCCTGCGACGACCACGGTCTCGAAGAACGGTTCGACCACCAGATGGCGGCCGAACTCCTTCATAATGATCATCGTTGCCAGCGATCCGCCGCCAAGGCCGCCGCTGCTTTCGCGGAACGGCGCCGCGCACAGGCCTAATTCCGCAAAAGCCTTCCAATGCGCCCTGCTCCAGCCCTCGTCGGATGCCACGATCTTCCGGCGGGTGTCGAAATCATAGCGATCGCGCAGCAGCCGCTGGACGCTGGATCGAAGCAGTTCCTGTTCTTCCGTGAGTTGGATATCCATCCGATGCCTCGTGCGATGCGGTTACAGGCCGAGAACCGCTTTTGCGATGATGTTGCGCTGGATCTCGTTCGATCCGCCGTAGATGCTGAGCTTGCGCGAATTCAGATACTTTTCCGACGCGGTATGCCCGTAGTCCGGACCCGGCATGAAGTGATTGGCGCTCACCGGATGCTCGCGGATCGCGAGGCCGTAATTGCCGACCGCCTGATGGGTCAGATCCGTTATGCGCTGGAAAATCTCGGTGCCCCTGATCTTGAACAGCGAGGCCGCCGGCCCCGGGTCGATGCCGCGCGACATCTGGGCGACAACACGCAACTCCGTCGCCTCCAGCGCCAGCACGTCGAGTTCGACACGCGCGATGTCCTTGACGAACTCGCCGAAGGACGGATCGTCCTCGTCGATCTCGGTTCTTACGATCTGCTTGAGCCGGTTCAGGTACCGCGTCGAACGGCCGATGCCGGCCATGCTGGTCCGCTCGTTACCGAGCAGGAATTTTGCGTAGGTCCAGCCTTTGTTTTCCTCGCCGATCAGGTTTTCGGCAGGCACACGCACGTTTTCGAGAAAGACGTCGTTGACCTCGTGCGAGCCGTCGATGGTGATGATGGGGCGCACGGTGACACCGGGCGACTTCATGTCGATCAGCAGGAAGGAAATTCCGGCCTGGGGCTTTGCCGCGGCATCCGTTCGCACGAGACAGAAAATCCAGTCGGCATGCTGGGCCAGCGTCGTCCAGGTCTTGTGACCGTTGACGACGTAATGGTCACCGTCACGCACCGCCTTGGTGCGAATCGATGCGAGATCCGAGCCCGAACCCGGCTCCGAGTAGCCCTGGCACCACCAATCCTCGCCGGAGAGAATCCGCGGCAGAAATTTCCTCTTCTGCGCGTCGTTGCCGAACGTGTAGATCACCGGGCCGACCATGGTGACACTGAACGCCAGCGGCGGCAGCGTCCCGGCACGCGACGTTTCCTGCTCAAACAGGAAGCGTTGCGTGATCGACCAGCCAGGTCCGCCATACTCTTTCGGCCACAGCGGCGCGATCCATCCTTTTTGGTGCAGGATGCGATGCCACAGCAGCATCTGCTCCTTGGTCAGGTCGGTCTCGGGGTTGGGAACGCGCATTTCCTGCGGATAATTCTTCGCGATGAAGGCGCGCACCTCATCGCGAAACGCCGCGTCCTCGCTGGAAAGGCTCAGTTCCACCGCAACGCTCCCGCTACCACTTCTCGCCGAACGGGCGAATTTCCAGCTCAAACGTCCAGGCGCTCCTCGGCTGCTGATAGAGCTGCCAATAGGACTCCGCGACTGAGGACGGCGGCATCAGGAGATCAGGATTGTCGAGCGCGCCCGGCCCCAGCGCTTCGAGCCGCCGCTGCCGCACCCATTCGGTATCGACGCCGGAATCGATGATCAGATGGGCAACGTGGATGTTCTTCGGCCCCAGTTCGCGCGCTGTCGCCTGCGCAACCGCCCGCAAGCCGAACTTGGCGCTGGCGAAGGCCGCGTATCCGCTTCCGCCGCGCAAGGACGCGGTCGCACCCGTGAAGAAGATGTTGCCCTTGCCGCGCGGCAGCATCAGCCGCGCCGCCTCGCGGCCGGCCAAGAAGCCGGAATAGCAAGCCATTTCCCAGACTTTCCGGAACACGCGCTCGGTGGTGTCGAGGATCGGGAAATTGACGTTGGCGCCGATATTGAAGATGCAGACCTCGAGCGGCGCGTGCTTGTCGGCATCGCCGAGGAAGGCGGTGATCTCCTCTTCCTTGCGCGCATCGAGCGAGCGGGCGTGAATTTCGCCGCCGGCCTTCTCGATCTCCTTCACCAGCGGTTCGAGCTTGGCGCCGTTGCGGCGGCCGGCGAAAACCGTAAATCCTTCTGAGGCAAATTTCTTTGCGATTTCACCACCGATGAAATCACCGGCGCCGATCACGGCCACGGTTGCGTTTCTCTTTTGCACGGTGCTTCTCCCGCTCGGTTAAATCTGTCGCTATGGCATTGGGCCGGCGTTGGCCGGACGGTTCACGCGCTCTGCAGGGACTCGGCGAGCTTATGCTTGAGGATTTTGCCGGTCGACGTTGCCGGCAAGGCATCGAGCACAATAATTTCAGACGGCCGTTTGTACGAGGTGAGTTGCGGGCCGGCGAAGGCCATCAGATCGGACGGCTTTGTCCGCGATCCCTGCATGAGTTGCACAAAGGCTACGACCTCTTCGTTGCCGTCGACGGTGCGGCCGACCACGGCCGATTGAACGACGTCCTTGTGCGAATTGAGCACGGCCTCGACCTCCGCCGGGTAGACGTTGAAACCCGAGCGGATGATCATTTCTTTGGTGCGGCCGACGATATAGAGGCAATCGCCGTCAAAGCGCGCGAGATCGCCGGTATTGAACCAGCCCTCCGAATCGATCGCCTTGGCGGTAAGATCAGGCGCACGGTAGTAGCCGCGCATCACGTTGCGGCCACGGACGTGAAGTTCGCCGACCTCCCCATTCCCCACCGGGATTCCGTCGATCGTCCTGATCCGGGCCTCGACGCCCGGCAGCACCGTTCCCACCGCCTGATCGCTGCGCGGCGCATCGAAGCGCACCCCGGATATTCCAGGCGAACACTCGGTGATGCCGTAGCCGTTCGAAAGCGGCAGGCCGAACTCGTTTTCGACGCGTGACTTCAAGTCGAGATCGAGCGGCGCCCCGGCTACCGCAATCAGCCGCAGCGATCCGCGATCAAGCTGCTTGAGGCCCGCCACCGCCTTGTATTCGAGAAGGCGCTGGTAGGTCGCGGGAACGCCGTTGAGGATGGTAATTCCCTCCTCGGCAATCGCCCTGGCGAGCGCCGCGGGATCGTACTTGCTGACCAGGCACACCGTGCCGCCGACCATCAGGGTCATGATCAACAGGGAAATGCCGACAATGTGCGAGATCGGCAGCACCACATAGATCTTGTCGCTCGGCGTCATCCGGCGAAAATGCGCCGTGGTTCTTGCGCTGATCAGCAGGTTCTCGTGGGTGAGCATCACGCCCTTCGGCGTGCCTGTGGTTCCCGACGTGTAGATCAGCACGGCGACCTGTTTTGCCGGGTCCTTCTCGACCGGCTCGGCCTCCGTGGCTTCACTCAACGCGCTGACGGCGACCGCCTTGAGCGGTCCCAACGGCTCGACCTCGGCGCCACAGCGCTGCGCATGCGCCGCAGCTTCCTTCGAAACCCCGACGGTCAGAAACATCCGCCGGGCGCCGCTATGGTCGCGGATGAGGTCAAGCTCGCGCGACGACAGCCGGGGATTGGCGACAATCGCCCATGCATCGATCCGGCTTGCCGCCAACAGCAGCGCGGCCAGCGCGATGCAGTTTTCGCTGACGATGATCATGCGGTCGCCGGCGCGGATGCCAAGCGACTTGAGTGCCGCGGCGGTATCGCTGATCGATCGATCGAGTTCACGGTAGGTCCACGAAGCGCCCTCCTCGGTCAGCGCAACGCGATCCGGCGCACTGGCAACATGGGACTCGATGACCTGGTGGATGCGGGCGGGAATCTCAGCGGCGATCTCGACGATACTGATCGCTTCTGACTGCTTCGCCACGGCCAACCTCCCAATTCGTTCCGCCGCCATGTTGCGACCTTGTCGATGCGTCAAATAAAAGTTCTTTTTTAGAACTTGTCAATCGATATTCTGCTCGAGCCACTCACCGAACGGTGAGGGTCGCCGCAGACGCTTGTTCACAAAACGATGCGAACGAAATCCGTTTACAACGACCCGAAAGATCGATACCTTTTCAGTATCAAATAAGAACTGACCGGGAGAACCAAATGGCAGAGAAGCGCGGCGTAGCAATACTGGTCGGCGCAGGCGACGCCATCGGCGCGGCTGTGGCCCGGCGCTTTGCCAAGGGCGGCTACGCCGTCTGCATCTGCCGGCGCGACGCAGCAAAGTCGCAAGCCCTGATCGACGAACTGAAGAACGCGGGCCTCGAAGCGCACGCGTTCAGCGTCGATGCCCGCCAGGAAACCGAAGTTCAAAAACTGTTCGCCGAGGTCGAGAAAAATGTCGGCCCGATCGAGGTCTGTCTTTTCAATGCCGGATCGAACGTCAACAAGCCGCTGCTGGACACCACGGAAAAGCTGTTCTTCAAGGCCTGGGAACTGGCCTGCTATGGCGGCTTCCTGGTCGGCCGCGAGGCGGCGCGCTACATGCTTGAACGCGGCCGAGGCACCATCTTCTTTACGGGTGCGACCGCCAGCGTCCGGGGCGGCGTGGGCTTTGCGGCGTTTTCATCCGCAAAGTTTGGTCTTCGCGCAGTGGCGCAGGCGATGGCGCGCGAACTCGGGCCGAAGAATATCCATGTAGTGCATCTCCTGATCGACGCCGGCGTCGACAGCGAGGCGATCCATCAGCGGATGAAGGCGGCCAAGGGCATCGAGGCCAGCGACATTCCTGCTGACAGCCTGACCAAGACGTCGTCCATCGCGGAAGCCTATTGGTTCGCGCATCAGCAAACCCGGGACGGCTGGACCCACGAGCTCGATCTCCGCCCGTCCGTCGAGAAATGGTAGGAGGACGCCATGCCGGACCTGACCATATGGGGCGTCGGAACCAGCCGCACGATACGTCCGCACTGGGCCATGCACGAACTGGGCCTGCCCTACAAGACGATGCCGATCGGGCCGCGTACCGGCGAGACCAAAACGCCGGAATACACCAGGCTCAATCCGCGTCAGAAAGTGCCGCTGCTGCAGGACGGCGACTTCTGCATCGGTGAAAGTGCTGCGATCGTCGCCTACCTGTCGCGGATGTACTCGACGCCGGAGCGCTCCCTGATCCCGGAGCCGCCGCGTGAATACGCGGCCTGGCTGGAATGGTGCTTTTTCATCGTCACTGAGCTCGACTCCACCAGCCTTTATGTCATGCGCCGGCACCGCGCGGACGCGCTCGGCCCGATCTACGGCATTGCGCCCGAGGTCGTCGCCCAGGCCGCCGAATATTTTCGCACGCAGCTACGGCATGTCGAGGTGGCGCTCGCCGACGGCCGGCAGTTTCTGATGGGCGACAAGTTCACCAGCGCCGACATTCTGCTGACGACCTGCCTCGATTGGGCGGTCGTCTACGGCGTCGGTATCTGCGACAATGCGCAGCCCTATCTCGAGCGCATCCAGGCGCGACCGGCCTATCAGCTTGCCAAAAAGGCGAACGTCCCGCTCGCGCCCATCGTTCCGGTACCGCAGAAAACCTGATCGGATTAAACTGCCACCCGGATCGATTTCTCGCTGATCATCCTGTCGATGGCGCCGTCGTCGTAGCCGAGATCGCGGAGCACTTCGCGGGTGTGCTCGCCGACACGGGGCGCCGGGCCGCCGATTGCAGCCTTGTTGATCTGGAACTGCGCCGCGGGCTTCGGTTGCCGCACCCGCCCAACCATCGGCTGATCGAACTCGGCGATGATGTCGCGCGCGACCACCTGTTCGTTGTGGATGATTTCGCCGCGGCGCAGGATCGGCGCGCAGGGAACGTCGGCGGCATCGAGTCTTTCAAGCCATTCGGCAGTGGTGTGCTGCGCGATGTATTCCGCCATCTTGTTGATACGGGCGGTGGCGTTGACCGACCGCGCCGACGGCGTCGCAAACCGTGGATCCCTGGCGAGTTCGGGATCGCCCGAAGCCCGGCAAAAACCCTGCCATTCGGAATCGGAAATGGTGCCGGCCGTGATGTAGCCGTCGCTGGTCTTGAACACGAGGTCCGGACGATCGTTGGGATCGGCCGCCGTGGCCTCGGCGCCGACCACCGTGTACTGCATCATGCCTTCAGGCCAGAGATACGAAATCATCGCATCCAGCATCGCGACATGGATGTGATCGCCCTGCCCGGTCTTCTCGCGTGCATAAAGCGCTGACGAGACCGCCTGAGCAGTGAACACGGCCGTGGTCTTGTCGCAGACGATGGTGCGGATCATCTGCGGACGGTTGGTGACCGGCTGCGATTGAATGTCGGCAAAGCCTGAGAGGCCCTGGATGATCGGATCATAGACCCGCTTCTTCACGTAGGGTCCGGTATCGCCGACACCGCTGATCGAAACGTAGATCAGGCGCGGATGCCGCTGGCGCAATTCGTCGGCGCCGAGGCCTAACCGTTCCATGGTGCCGGGGCGGAAATTCTGCACCAGCACGTCGGCCTGTGCGACCAGCCTGGCCAGGACCTCGCGGCCGGCCGTACTCTTGACGTCGATCGAGAGCGAACGCTTGCCGCGATTGGAAGAGATGAACAGCGCGGAGAACTCACCGCCCTTGTCGATGGTGGCGCGGCTGCGGCGGGTGATATCGCCACCGATCGGCTCTATCTTGAGCACGTCGGCGCCCTGGTCCGCCAGGAACATGGTCGCGTAGGGCCCCGACACGACACCGGTCAGATCGAGGACGCGAACACCGTTGAGTGGGCCGGGCATGACATTCTCCCTTTGTGGCGCTCCGCACGGGAAGCGACGTCTATTCTTGTCCTTCAACCCGCCTGTTTCCACCCGCGTTTTGCGGCGGCGGGGCGCGACCTCAGGCGGTCTTCGGCAACGCGTGGCCGATCTGCTCGACGATCGATTCCTCGACGTCACGGAGTTGATCCTTGCCGAAAAACATCTCCTTGCCGACGAAGAAGGTAGGCGAACCGAATGCGCCACGGTTGACCGCGTCCGTCGTCAGATCGATCAGCCGCTTCTTGACGTCGTCCTGCTGCGCGCGCGCCATCAACCGTTCGATATCGATGCCCGATGCGGCGAACGCACTGCGGAAAACCTCGACGTCGTCCATCTTCTTCGGCGCTTCCCACATGTGATGGTAGGCGGCGCGGAAATAAGGTTCGAACATGCCTTCGAACTGCGCCGCGACGGCGCCCCGCATCAGCATCAGCGTGTTGACCGGGAAAAACGGGTTCTGCCGGAACTTCGTGATGTTGTGGCGGCGAAGGAAGCGCTGCGTCTCCAGCGCCTGGTATTCGGGCTTGTTCTTGATCCCGCGCAGGGACTCGCCCGGCGACATATTGCCGGTCGCCTTGTAGATGCCGCCGAGCAGCACCGGAACGTATTCGAACTTGACGCCGGTGCGCCGTTCGATGGCCGGAAGCACAAGTTCGGCCAGATACGCATTCGGGCTGCCGAAATCGAACTGGAATTCCACTTTCAGGGGACTTGCCACCGGCCTCTCCTTGGGAGCTCGCGTTACGTGGTCGGCGATCCCGTAGCGGGCCACCGCCAGCCTTGTATTGGTTACCGACCATTCATATCGTTCTAAAAAAGAACTGTCAATTACTACCCGCTTTGACTAGGTTGGTTCGGCGTTTTTGCGGGCACTCGGCGGTTGTCTCACCCAAGGTGCCTATTTAGAATGGCCGGGATGGGCTCGGTTGCCTTTCTCGATTCGAGCGCGTTGACATGCCGTTGAGGACTGGAGAGCAGGAATGAAGTGGGACGCCCTTGAAGAAGAGCCGTGTTCGCTGGCCCGCACCATCGGGGTGATCGGCGATCGCTGGACCCTTCTGATCCTGCGGGAGTGCTTTCTGCGCACCCGGCGGTTCGAGGGATTCCAGTCGGCGCTCGGGATTACCCGGCATCTGCTTGCCGAACGGCTGAAGAAGCTGGTCCGGCAGGGCGTGCTGCGCCGTATCCCCTATCAGGAATCGCCCAAGCGGCATGAATACATCCTCACGCAAAAGGGCCTCGACCTGTATCCGATCATGATGGCGCTGGTCCATTGGGGCGATACCCATATGGTCGACGAGCGCGGGCGGCCGCTGCTGCACGAGCATCGCAAGTGCGGAAAGATCTTCGATCCGGTGATGGTCTGCTCCGAATGCGGCGAGCCGCTTCACGCCAAGGAAGTCCAGACCCTCCCCGGGCCTGGCGCGCGCCCGGGTCCGCCGAGACGGCCCGCCCCGGCCAAGGCAAAGACCGGCAAGCAGGCGGCCTGAGGTTTCACGCGGTCGATCTCGCCGCTTGCGAATAGTGGCCGGCGAAGCGGCGGCGCAATTCCATCTTCTGGATCTTGCCGGTTGCGCCGTAAGTGAGCGCATCGACGAACACGACATCGTCAGGCATCCACCATTTGGCGATCCTGCCTTCCAGATGCGCCGCGATCGATTGCGCGGTCACGGCAGCGCCAGCCTGCGGCACGACCACGAGCAGCGGCCGCTCTTCCCACTTCGGATGGGGGATGCCGACGACAGCGGCCTCGGCCACGCCGGGGCATCCCATGGCCAGGTTCTCGACATCGATCGAACTGATCCACTCGCCGCCGGACTTGATGACGTCCTTGGCGCGATCGGTGAGGCGAACGGTGTTGTCGTCGTCGAGGACAGCGATATCGCCGCTGTCGAACCAGCCATCGTGGAGCAACTGCTTTTCGTCGCGGTAATAGCCGCTGATGATCCAGGGTCCGCGCACCATCAGACGTCCGGCGGACTCGCCGTCGCGCGGCAGCTCGTTGCCGAGATCATCGGCGATTTTCAGATCGACGCCGTAGAGCGGGTGTCCCTGTGATGTCTTCCGGGCAACCTTCTCTTTGGACGAGAGCTTCGCCGTCCGCCGCGACGGCTGCGGCGATGTTCCGCTGGGGCTCGTTTCCGTCATCCCCCAGACGTGGTTGACGGAAACGCCGAGCCGCTCGAAACCTTCGATCATGCGTGGCGCAGGCGCCGATCCCGCCACCGCAATGCGCTTCAGCGTGCCGGCGCCGCGTCCCTGCTCTTCAAGATATTTCAGCAGATTGTTGTAGAGCGTCGGCACGCCGGCGGTGACGGTGACGCCCTCGCCTTCGATCAATTCGGCGATGCTGGCCGCGTCCAGTTTCGGGCCCGGCAATACCAGTTTCGCCCCCACCATCGGCGCGGCATGGGTAAATCCCCAGGCGCCATTGGCGTGAAACATCGGCGTCATGGGCAGGATGGTGTCCTGCGCCACGAATCCAAAACCGGCGGCCCCGCCGAGCGTAAGCGCGTGCAGAACGTCGGAGCGATGCGAATAGAGCACGCCCTTGGGATTGCCCGTCGTGCCCGAGGTATAAAACAGCGACGAGGCGGATAGTTCGTCAAAAACAGGCCACTCGAACCCGCTGTCGCCTGTGTCGATGAAATCTTCGTAGCATACGAGATTGGGCAGCCCGCTCGCCGGCATCGCTTGCCTGTCCACCATCAGGACGTAAAGACCTATGGTCGGCCATTCCCGCGCGAGCTTCTCCACCATGGGAAGAAAGCTGCTGTCGAAACAGAGCACGCGGTCTTCGGCATGGTTGACGATATAGGAGATCTGGCCCGGGACCAGCCGCGGATTGATCGCGTGCCACACCGCGCCAAGTCCGGTGACGCCGTGTTCGATTTCGAAATGGCGATAGTTGTTCCAGGCAAGCGTAGCGACGCGGTCGCCGGACGCTACGCCATGCCGGCGCAGCGCGTCGGCCAGCTTGCGGGTACGGCGCGCCGCATCCGCATAACCGTAGCGATGGATCGGCCCTTCGACGGTGCGCGAGACGATCTCGGTCCCGGCATGGAAGCGATCGGCATGCTTCAGGAGCGACGAAAGCAGCAACGGCTGATTCTGCATCAATCCCTTCATGGGCGCCTCTTCTGATTGGGTCAGGCCGTGGATGTCAGATTCTTCGCGTGAGTCAGTCGGACGCAGCGTCGAGAACTTCGCCGAACAGTTCCCAGCTGGTGCCGTTCCAGCGCTGCAGGCGCATCTGCGTCCAGACCATGTTGTTGGTCGGACCGGTGTTGACCTTGATGCCGGGCAAGGCAGTCGGGATCACCACGTCCTTCAGGGCTTTGGCCTGCCGTAAAATATTCTCGCGCGACAGATCGTCGCCGCACTGTTTCAGGATCTGCTCCAGCAGAATGCCCTGCTGGTAGCCGGTCAGATAGCTCGTGTTCGAAATATCGGCACCGGGGAGATACTTTTCGAAGAACGCCCGATAGGTCTTCATGCCTTCGTCGTTCTCCCACATGGGATCGGTGGGATCCTTGTTGGTCGTCCCGACGATCACGCCGACCGCCTTGTCGAAACCTGCAGGCTTCAGCGTGCCCGCAACCGAACTCGAGGGAAAATCGATGATGACCGTCGGCTTCCAGCCGATTTCCGCCGCCTTCCGGATCGCCTGCGCCGCGAACTTCGGCGTGCCTGCGATGAAGAAGGCTTCAGCTCCCGAGCTCTTCAGGTTGACGACCTGCGAGTCGACCGTTGGTTCGGTCACCTCGTAAGCTGCCGTCACCACCCGCTTGTCGAAATCGCTCTTCATGAAGCTGCGAAACGCGTTGACGTAGTCTTTGCCGAGATCGTCGTTCTGGTAGAGGATCGCGTACTTCCCTGTCGGCACTGCCTTGCTGAGATATTTTGCGTAGATCTGCCCCTCGACATCGTAGCTGACGAGCCCGGTGGTGGTGCGGGGGAACTCCTGGACGTTGGTGAACTTGCTCGAGCCCGAGACCAGCGCGATCGTCGGGACACCCCGCGCGTGCAGATATTTTGCCGACGCGGTATTTCCCGGCGTGCCGAGCTGGCTGAAGATGAACGCGACCTCGTCGCTGTCGACGAGCTTGCGGATATGCTCCACCGCCTTGGGCGGGCTGTAGGCATCGTCCATCGCAATGTAGTTGATCTTGCGGTTGTTGATGCCGCCGCGGTCGTTGATCAACTGAACGTAGGCAAGGACGCCCTTGCCGACGAGCCCGATCGATGACGCGGGGCCACTGAACGGGAACACGCCACCTATCTTGATCTCGGTCGGCGTAACGCCCGGTGCGTCGGCCCCGAACGCCGACACGGTCAGCGCGAGCGATAGCACCATCGATGTAAGCCCGATTCGTCCTGGCATGACTTCTTCCCTTGCTTGCAACGCGTGCCCCATCGGCACGTCGCGGCCGTTTCGATCGGCCATTCTTGACGAAAGACTACAGTTCTTTTTTTGAACTCGTCAAGCGTTTCCGGGAAACCACTGCTTTGCCGATCGACCACCAGCCCTTCGCGCGAGCAGAGCGGCGTGATTGCATGACCTCGCTACAGGAAAGCAGATTTTGATATTATTCAGGAAAATTGTTGTGTTTTAGCCCATCGATGACCGCAGCGGCATGAACCTCGCCGCACGCGGACTAAACAACAATCAGTCGGGTGAGCCCCGCGGCCGCTAACCGAACCGGCACCATTTCAACATTCTTTTTTGATACTTATTAGAGATTGTTGATCCTGGAAGAGACCGGCTGGCCACTCGAATCCGGCCAGGCGACGCGATCGACAGTTTCGAATCCCGCGCGCGCTCGCGGGCATCGGATTCTCGGCGCTGGATCGGCTGATTCCGGCAGCCGTGAGCCAATCCGCAGCGCGTTCATCAGAAATTAAGTGGTTGCGGAACACATATCGAACATATAGTGTCCGTTCATGATTTGTTTCGAGGGCTTGTATCTGGAAAAGGGAGTTTGGGACTCCCGCGACGCCGGACCAGAAGACTCGAAGCCGAAGGACACCAACCGGGGGAATGCTCGCGATGCTCACGCGCAAACAGTATGAACTTCTGCGTTTCATCAACGAACGGCTGAAGGAAGCCGGCGTACCGCCTTCCTTCGATGAAATGAAGGACGCGCTCGATCTGCGCTCGAAGTCAGGTATCCACCGCCTCATCACCGCGCTGGAAGAGCGCGGCTTCATACGCCGCCTGCCCAACCGCGCCCGCGCAATCGAAGTCATCAAGTTGCCGGAGCTTGCCGGCGCCGCCACGGGCAACGGCCGCCGCGGCTTCACGCCGAGCGTCATCGAGGGCACGCTTGGCAGGCGCCCGGTCAGTGCGCCGGCCGCCGAGGACGATGGCAATCGCCCGGTCGCGGTCCCCGTGATGGGCCGAATCGCGGCGGGTACGCCGATCGAGGCACTGCAGACCCGCAGCCACACCATCAGCGTGCCGCCGGACATGCTCGGCTCCGGCGAACATTACGCGCTTGAAGTGCGCGGCGATTCCATGGTGGACGCCGGCATTCTCGACGGCGACATGGCGCTGATCCAGCGCAACGAGACCGCCGACACCGGCGATATCGTGGTGGCGCTGATCGACGAAGAGGAAGCCACGCTGAAGCGATTCCGCCGCCGCGGCGCCTCGATCGCGCTCGAGCCTGCCAACACCGCCTACGAAGTCCGCATCCTGCCGCCCAACCGGGTCCGGATTCAGGGCAAGCTGATCGGGCTGTACCGGAAGTATTGACCGGTTCTCGCGACACGGACGTCCCCGGCCTCGGGCCGGGGTTTTTTGCTGCACGTCGGGAACTTTTTGCCGTTAGCGTGTTTGTGATAGACGCGCCGTGCGCCGGCCGCACTAAAGCCCAGAACCAAGAAAAAGCTCGGCGCTCAAGTCCACTCCGATAGAGGCCTGTGCCTCCTGACGACACGGGTCCGCTATCTCAAACGAGGGAGCCATCCGATGTGTGACTATAGCCTCCATGCTGTGTCGACGCGTCCCGCCGTGGTCGGAGAGACGCTGGTCACCACCACATTCCGCGGCACATCCACCCGCGGCTTTGCGTCAGAAAAAGACCTCGCGGTGGCGGTCTGCATGCTTCCCGGCACCGAACTCGCGTTCGCCGACGACGTCCGATACGACAATCGCTGGATCTGGACGCGGACCATCGACTGGCGGGTCGGCAAGTTCAATCAGATCGACCCCGAGCTGCACGATCGTCACCATGACGCGATCGAATTTCCGGACGGAAGCCACGTGCTGGTGACGCAGCTTTGCGAAGGCCAGCGCGCAATCGTGCTGCAAATGCCGGTAACCCAGGCCAGCAGCGAACGCGCGTCGAAGGCGGCGGAAGCACCGGCAACCGAAACGATCGTGACGGGATAAGCTGTATGGACAGGCGATCCGCCGGATCGGGCCGGCGGATCGTGTCGAATCAGAATCATTTGCGGAACTCCGCGACCAAAAGGGGCTGGTCGGTGGTTACCAAGGTCACATGGCAAAGAGCCGGGCGCGTCATCGAGCCCGGTAGGTACATGCTCAGGTACGGCTGGCTCACCATCACCGCAGACGATCTGGCGGTCTGGCGGCAATTTCCCGATGCGGCGTTCACGCTGGTCAAACTGCCATCGCAGCCTGACGCGCCGGAGGAGTTTCATCTCGGCACATTCGAACTGACAACCGGCCCCACGCTCGACGAGCGTTGAAGCCCGGCCTATTCCTCCGCCTGCAGATCCGCCTCCGACGGCGTCGCGTCGATCGCGCGCCGCGCTGCGGGCCGCGTGAGAATCACCGCCTCTGCTCCGCCCTCCTCCGCCCCTGCGGGCGACCACGGGCGGTCGATCCCCCTGGGCCTGACGGCTTCGACCACAAATCCCTCCCGGCTCCGCCGCAACGCCATCGCGCCGTGTCGCCGCAGCCGCTCGACATCGATGACGGAAGCCGCGCAGCCCGCAGGCACCGGCCGTGCGGTCACGATCAGCGCCGCGCGCTCGCAATCGTCCGCCAGTGCCTCCGGCTTCAGCGCCTGGGCGATGAAGGCGCCGCCGGCGGACTGCGCCACGCAGCCCTGGTCGTCGCAGGAGACGCCTGCGGTGAGCGAAGGGTCGGCGGCGGTGCGCGGATCGGCGTCGGCCGCCAGCCACTCCCTGATCAGAAAGGCGTCCCTGCCCCCCTCTCTGGTCGCTCTGGCCGCGTGCATCAGGTGCAGCCGGCCATCCTGGCCGCGAACGCCGACATTGCGGCCGTCGCCGGAAATCAGGATGTCCGGCTGCGCCACCCTCGCCGCCCACACCGCCGCCAGCAGCACCATCGCCGCGCCCGACCAGCGCAGCGGCGTGCGCAACAGCCCGAGCAGGATGATGCCAAGGCTCGCCGCGATCAGAGGGCCGATGCCGAACGCCGGCACCCGGCCGACCGCGCCGGGCAATGCCGCCACCCATTGCGTCACAGCGATCATCCAGTCGATGCCGATGCCCATGATCGCCCAGAACAGGCCATCGAAGCCGAACGGCATGGCGACCAGCCCGAACAGGCCGGCCGGCATCACCAGCGCCGACACGACCGGCATCGCCGCGAGATTGGCCAGCACGCCATAGGGGGTGACCCGGTGAAAGTGGTAGGCCGCGTAGGGCGTGGTCGCCAGCCCCGCCACCAGCGACGCCAGCAACAGCATGGTGATCTCGCGGCCGCCCCACAGCGCCACCCGTGCGGTGGCCGTATGATCCGGGGTCGCGAACAGGGCAGGCATGCCGATCTGCACCAGCGCCACCAGCCCCAGCGTAGCGGCGAACGACATCTGAAAGCTCGTTTCCTGCTTCCGATATCATTCGTCGTATCAATGCCTTAGCTTACATCCTTGAATGCGGTCCGGGACTTTTTCCGGGACTCGGCGAGGCGCTCGACGGCGGCGGCAACATCCTCGTCAAGCACATGGGCGTACCGCAGCGTCGACTTGATGTCGCGGTGGTTTAGGGCTTTCTGCACCAGCTTCAAGTTCCCGCTGTCGCGCAGGAGCTTGGTGCCGAAATCGTGCCGGAAGTCATGGAACCGGAAGTCGGTCACGCCCGCATTGGCACGCAAGCGCTGCCACGCCGTCTTGGTGCGCCACGGCCGCCCGGATCAAACTGCGGGATGAAATTCATGGGCTGATTGAGGCCCTTGCCGACTGAGT
>DATCXE010000046.1:0-6250 GCA_036565985.1 Bradyrhizobium sp. | reverse complement strand
TTTTTTTGGTGGTGCCATGTCGTCGCGGTTTTCGCTCGCAGCCAAGCTGTACTCCATCTTCGCGCTATTCGCGGTGCTGGTCGCCGTCATTACCGCCTTGTCCCACTACAACACCCGTCAAAACGACGAACTCACCGAAGCGGTGGCGAATGCGAGCCGCGCCGCCCTGAACGTCGAGCGAGTCAATTCGCTGGTCTACGCGGTCGTGATGGAATCGCGCGGCGTCTACATGTCGACGGAGCCAGCCGTCGTGAAAAAATACGGCGACGGATTGCTCAAGTTCAACGCGCGCATTCTCGAGGTCGTCAAGAACTGGCAGGCGCTGGTCCAGGCGGACGACGCCCAGCAGTTCGCGACCTTCAAGAAACGCATCGAACAATTCGTCGACTTCCGCAAGGAGCTGGTCCGCCGCGGGGTCGAGATCAATGGGGCCGCCGGACGCGAGTGGGGCGACAATGATGCCAACCGCGAAGTGCGCACCGCGCTGAACAAGGACCTCGAGGCGCTGTCCAGGGTCTACGCCGAACGCAGCAGGAAACTCGCGCAACAGACCGACACCAACCACACGATGGCCTTTGTGCTGACCTGCCTCGGTATCTTCGCACTGGTGGTGGTCGTCATGGGCGTGCTGATCATCGCCCGGTCGATCGCCCGCCCGCTTTCGGTAATCACCGCGACCATCAAGCAGGTCGCCGATGGCGCCGAAGGGGTGGAAGTTCCGCATACCGGCCGCGCCGACGAGATCGGCGCACTGGCCCGTGCGATCAAGATTTTCCAGGAAGCGATGGATCGCAACCGCAACCTCAATTCGCAGGTGCTGGAGGATTCGAGAGAGCGTGACGAGCGCACCCGCCACATCGAAGCCTCGGTCGATGCCTTCCGGCAGGCGATCGGCGGCGTGCTGCGCGCCGTCACCGACAATGCGACCTCGATGCGCGATACCGCCCAGACCATCGCCAGCGTTTCGTCCGAAGCGAGCGGCCGTGCGGTGGCAGCGTCCAGCGCCACCGAGCAGGCTTCCAGCAACGTCTCCGCCGTCGCCAGCGCCGCCGAAGAGCTCTCCGCTTCGGTCGAGGAAATCGGTCGCCAGGTTCGCCAGTCGGCCGGCGCCGTCGAGCAGGCGGGCCAGCGCACCGAAAAATCGGTCGCCGAAATCGAGGGCCTCGCGGCCGCGACCCAGCGTATCGACGGCGTGCTCACGTTGATCCAGACCATCGCCGAGCAGACCAATTTGCTGGCGCTGAACGCGACCATTGAGGCTGCGCGCGCCGGCGACGCCGGCCGCGGTTTCGCGGTCGTGGCGCATGAAGTCAAGGCGCTGGCCGAACAGACCGCCAAGGCCACGGCCGAGATCGGCCAGAACGTCGGCTTGATCCAGACGTCGACCAAAACCTCCGTCGAAGCGGTTCGCGAGATCGGCAACGCGGTGCGCGATATCAACGAGGTGACGTCCATCATCGCCAGCGCGATCGACCAGCAGGATTCCGCGACCCGTGAGATTTCGTCGAATGCGCAACTGGCGGCGCAGGGCAACGGAACCCTCGTGGTCAATATCGGTTCGCTCAGCGAGGCGATCGGCACGACAAATACGGCAGCGGCTTCCGTCCTCACCGCATCCAGCGAACTGTCGGCCACCGCCGAGACGCTGTCGCGCGAAGTCGAAGCGTTCTTCCGCAATTTGCGCACCGATACGTTCGATGAGATGCGCAAGACCGGTACTTGAGGTTCTCCGAATTATCCGTGTCCCGGACGCGGTGCAGCCTAGGCGATGCGTAGCATCGTCCGGAAACGCTGCCCCGCAGAGCCGGGACCCATCTCACCGCATAGGCCCCGGCTCTGCAAGCGCACAGCTCGCCGCTGCGCTGCGTCCGGGGCACGCGAATTGCGCCTGATGCGCGCCAATCCATCCCCGTCATATGCGAGCGGAGCGAAGCAATCCAGCTATCCCCGCGCTGTGGCATGGATTGCTTCGCTGCGCTCGCAATGACGCGGAGAAATCATGACGACCAACTGCCGGAATTCCCTTACTCCACCAGCAGCACGTCCACGGCGACGTTGAGCTTCTGCTTGCGCGATCCGACGATGATGCCGTCGACCGGCGAGACGTCGGAGAAGTCACGCCCGATCGCCAGAATGATGTGATCGTTCTCGACCAGGAGGTCGTTGGTCGGATCGAACCCGATCCAGCCGATGTCTTCGCCGCACCACACCGACACCCATGCATGAGTGGCGTCGGCGCCCTGCAGGCGCGGCTGGCCCGGCGGCGGGATGGTGCGCAGGTAGCCGCTGACATAGGCCGCCGGCAGTCCGAGGCCCCGCAAGCCCGCAATCATCACGTGGGCAAAATCCTGGCAGACGCCGTGGCGCTTCTCGAACACTTCCCGGAGTGGCGTCGAGATCACCGTCGCCTTCGGGTCGTATCTGAAATCATGCCGAATCCGGTGCATCAGGTCCGCCGCGCCCGCGACAATACCGCCACCCGGCGGAAAGCTCGTCGCCGCATAGGCGGTGACCGGCGCCAGCACCGGCACCAGCGAACTCGCAAAGACGTACCCGACCGGCGAGGCCGGGCCGAGACTTGTGGCCTCAAAGGCCACGTCGCGAATGGTTTCCCAGGATGGGCTTGGCGCATCGCGTGCAGGCGCGCGGCGCGACACCGAAACCCGAGACCTGGAATCGATCCGCAGGCTGCGATGCGCGGTTTCGATCACGACGCTCTCGGTATGCGTTCCGAAAAAATCCCGCCGCACCGTGCGCGCCACCGGCCGCGGGCGGATCTCGACCGTATGCGAGATCAGTTGCTGCCCGTCGCCGGTGAGCGGCTCCAGCCGCAGCGAGCATCGCGCAAAACTCACCGGGCTCTCGTAACTGTAGCTCGTGACGTGACGGATGTCGTAGATCACGCGAGGCCCGTCAGCTTCTCCGGCCGGCTCGCATTGGGTCCGTGCGGGAAGTAATGCTGGCCGATGGCGTCGGCGAGATTGAGCAGATCCTGTTCCAGCGCAAACAGGGTTTTGACATCCAGCGCCGCCGCTTCCGACGTCGCCAGCATGGCCTGCAGCGCCACCGTGAGCCGCTGCGGCCGCTCGATCAGGCCGTGCTCCTTCAGGCTCGGAAGCGCTGCGATGTGGTCGTTGAGCGTGGTGACCTGAAACGCGACCGAGCGCGGATTATAAGGGTCCAGCACCGCGAGATCGCGCACCGGCGCCAGCGCCGGGCCGACCAGATAGCGCGAACGATAGGTGATCTGGCAATCGACCAGCGTCAGCAGCACATCGAGGTCCTCGTCGCCGGCTTCGTCATAGGCGAATTGCCGTGCGAACCGCGCGGTGTTGATGGCGCGTTCGGCGCGGCGGCCCATGTCGAGAAAGCGCCAGCCGGCGGCGCGATTCATGTTTTCCTGCGCCAAACCTGCAAGGCTCGCCAGTTCCTGCAACGTCAGTTCGGCGGCGCTGACAACGCTGTCGTCGTCGTCGACCTGCAGGGCAAGGCGCTCCACCATCTCGGTGATGATCTGCCAGGCGTCGGGCGAAAGCCGCTCGCGCAACGAGCTCGCGGTACGCTGCGCCGATTTTACCAATGACAAGGCCGAGCCGAATTTGTCCGGGCTCTGCAGCGCCTCGGCAACCACCCTCGCGTGGTTAGTCCGTGTCGCCTGCGAGGTCGCGCCCCAGGTCACCAGAATCCGCTGGATGCGCTCGACCGAGGGTAGCGCGGTCGACAATCCCTTCACGGGGTCGCGCGTCGGCGTACCTAGCGCGCGGATCAGCCGCAGTGTCGCTTCGGCGCGCTCGAGATAACGGCCGAGCCAGAACAGATTGTCCGCCGCGCGGCTCGGCACCACGCCGGCGATGCGCCTGATGCGCACGGCGTCCGCCCCCGGCAGCAGCGTCGAAGCCGACACCGCCTTGTCGGAGACAACCCAGACATCCGCCGACCGCGCGCCGTCGCCCATCGAGACGGCACGGGCATCGGGCTCTTCGGCTATTCGGCAGAAACCGCCGGGCAGGATGGTCCAGCCCTGGGGAGTTGCCGCAGCAAACACCCTCAGCACGAACGGGCGCGGCGTGATGCGCCCCTGCTCCCACACCGGTGTCGTCGACAGTCGCACCAGTTCCTGGCCGACATAATCGATGCCGCGGTTGGCGATCGCATCGCGAAGCCGGTCGCGCTCGGCAGGCGGCAACTCGCCCGCAAGCACCGGACCGTTGGCGGAAAAGCCCGGCACGGTCCGGCCATAGGCGCCCTCGATCGCGAAATCTTCCAGCCGCGACAGCACTTCCTCGCGCGCGGATTTCTGCCCGCACCACCAGGTCGCGATGTGCGGCATCATCAGATTCTCGCTGAGCAGCCGCCGGCACAGGTTCGGCAAGAAGCCCAGCAGCGCCTTCGCCTCCAGAACGCCGGAGCCCGGCATGTTGGCGACGACAACGCCATCCTTGCGCAGCACGTCGATCAGGCCGGGCACGCCGAGATGCGAGGACGCATCGAGTTCCAGCGGATCGAGAAAATTGGCATCGACCCGGCGCAGCAGCACGTCGAGCCGCTTCAGGCCGGCGACGGTGCGGATATGGACGCGGTCGCCGCTGACGGCGAGGTCGTCGCCCTCGACCAGCAGAAAGCCGAGATAGCGCGCAAGTGTCGCATGTTCGAAAAAGGTTTCACTGAAGGCGCCAGGCGTCAGCAACCCGATCCGCGGCTCGTCGCGGTCGGCGCTGGCGCGCAGGCTGTCGCGGAATGCCTCGAAGAACGGCGCCACGCGCTCGACATTCATCGACTTGTAGAGATTGGAAAAGGCGCGGGACAGCACCAGGCGATTTTCCAATGCGTAGCCGGCGCCGGACGGCGCCTGGGTGCGGTCGTTGAGCACCCACCAGCGCCCGTCGGGGCCGCGGCCGACATCGGCGGCATAGAGATGCAGATAGCGGCCGCCCGGCGGTTTGACGCCGCACACCGCGCGCAGATATTCGTTGCTGCCGGCGATGGCGGCGGCAGGCACCGCACCATCGACGATCAGCCGGCCTTCGCCATAGAGATCGCGCAGCACCATCTCGAACAACTGCGCGCGCTGCGCGATGCCCGTGCTCAATTGCTGCCAGTCGGCCTCGTCGATGATCAGCGGCAGATGGCTGAGCGGCCAAAGCCGGTCGGCGGTGTCGCCGGGCGCGCGGTAGGTGACGCCGGCTTCGCGCAAATGCCGGTCGGCGGAGGCGAAGCGCCGCTCGATATCGGCGGGCGAAAGCGCGGCGAAAGCATCGAAAAACCGGCTCCAGGCCGCCCGCGGCGCGCCGTCCGGTCCGATATATTCGTCGGGAATGCCGGGCAGCCGCGCATAGTCCCGGGTCCATTGCGCCATCCGCCGCTGGCCGGGACGCGCCCTGCTCTCCTGATTATGGCCTTGATTATGACCTTGGCCTGTCATCCCCACTCCCCTCAAGACAGGCTTCTGAATAGATCAGAATCGCCGCCCCGGCCTCTTATTTTTTGACGCGTTTTCCGCGGGATAACGCTATGGCAGGAGCGGTGTCCTCAAGTCGAGCGTCAGGGGGAATTCAATTGTGCGTTCTTCGGGCGGCGGGTCGATTCGGCCGGGGGTGTGGCCGTGGTCCTGAAACCGGGCCAGGCGCCTTGCCTCCGCCTCGTAGGAATTGACCGGCTTGGTATCGTAGCTGCGGCCGCCGGGATGGGCGACGTGGTAGACGCAGCCGCCGAGCGAGCGGCCGTTCCAGGTATCTATCAGGTCAAAGGTCAGGGGCGCGTGGACCGGAATGGTCGGGTGCAGCCCCGAAGCCGGCTGCCACGCCTTGAAGCGGACCGCCGCGACCGCCTCACTGGCGCGGCCGGTCGACGTCATCGGCATCCGCCTGCCGTTGCAGGTCACGACATGGCGGCCTTCGACGAAGCCGGTAGCTTTCACCTGCAACCGCTCCACCGAAGAGTCGACATAGCGCACGGTGCCGCCGGCCGATCCCTCCTCGCCGAGCACGTGCCAGGGCTCCAGCGCCTGGCGCAATTCCAGCGCGACGCCGCCATGATGGACGCGGCCGAACACCGGAAAGCGAAACTCGAGCTGCGCCGAATACCATTCCGGCGAAAACGCGTAGCCGGATTGCCGGAGTTCTTCGAGCACGCCCAGAAAATCCTCCCAGAGGAAATGCGGCAGCATGAAGCGATCGTGCAGCGTGGTGCCCCAGCGCACGAACTTGCCTTGTTGGGGTTCGCGCCAGAGCTTTGCGATCAGTGCGCGGAT
>DATCXE010000045.1:0-9379 GCA_036565985.1 Bradyrhizobium sp. | reverse complement strand
ACGCGCCGCGCTTCATCGAACACCCACAGCGGCAGCCTGGAATCGCCGAGATCGAGCAGCCAGCGCTGGCCGGTAGACATATCGAGGAAAGGAAACTGCGCGCGCTTCGGCCCGACCAGCCCCGCCTCGGTGCCGATCGATTTCGCATAGGCCAGCGCGTGGCGGTTGCCGGACAGCAGCAGATGGTTGCCGTTGTCGATGGTGAGGTTGGTGGCGGCGTCGAAATAGGATCTGCAGCGGCCGCCGGCCTGCTGCGTGGCCTCATGGACGTGCACCCTGCAATTGGCGTTGGCCAGCCGCACGGCCGCCGAGAGGCCGGAAATGCCGGCGCCGATGATATGAACGTTCTTCTGCATCAGATGATCGCGTAACGGAGAATGATGGCGATCTTCGCCATCCTGGGCAGGCGAACCGCTTCGCGCGGAGCGGCGAAGCCCCGGGCGATCAGCAAATCCAGTATCGCACGGTAATATTTCGACATGACCCGCGGCGCGCGTACCTTACGCCGCGAATTGCGCTTCATGATCTCGTCGGCTTTTTCGAAATGCGCCTTGGCCCGCTCGACGAGCCCCTGGCATACCTTCGGCAGCGAGCGCTCGGCGATCACCTTCTGCGGATTGTCGCTGGTGATGCCGGCAAGCAGCAGGCCTTCGCGCGGCAAATACAGACGGCCGAGACCCGCGTCCTCGTCGATGTCGCGCAGGATATTGGTCAATTGCAGCGCACGGCCGAGATGATGGGCGAGCAGGATGCCGTCATTCTCGGGCAGGCCGAAGACACGCACCGAGAGGCGCCCGACGGCGCTGGCGACGCGGTCGCAATACAGATCGAGCGTGGCCATGTCCGGCGCACGAATGTCCTGTGGCACGTCCATCTCCATACCGTCGACGATCGCGAGAAAATCCTCGCGCTTGAGGCCGAAGGTTTTCACCGAGGTAGCGTAATCCTGCAGACGCGGCGGAGGATGACCGTGATATAGCGCATCGATGTCGTCGCGCCATTGTTGCAGCGCGGCCAGCCGTTCCGGGCGCGGCCCGTGCGAATCGGCGATGTCGTCGACCTGCCGGCAGAAGCTGTAGATCTGGAACATCGCTTCGCGCTGCGCGCGCGGCAGCATGCGCATCGCCGCATAGAACGAACTGCCGGACGCCGCGCTGGCGTAATCTGCGTTGGCCGCCGCCGCCTGCAACGTCATGCGCCGGCCGCCGGCTTTGCCTGGGGACGGCGTCCCACGGTGCGGCTGATGATCTCGCCTGCGATGCCGATGGCGCTCTGGCCCAGCAGTTCGAGCGGGCTGAGATGCACCCGCTCGCTCAGGGGATCGCGCACCTTCAGCATGCTGACGATCCTGTCGGCAAAAGCCTGGATCACGGCGACCTCGAGCCCGAGTCGGAAATCCTTCACTTCCGCGCTGAGCGACTTGCTTTCGTTGAGCAGGGTTTCGGTGCGCACCGCCAGCGCGTGCAGGCACTGCAACAACTGCGGCGGCGACTTCGCCGCGCCCAGCATCTCCACGGAGACGCCGCTTGAGGCCAGCGCATCGCGCGGCAGGTAGATGCGGTTGAGATTTTTGTAGTCCTTGGCGCAGTCCTGCAGATGATTGTTGATCTGCAGGCCCGCGCACAGCGCGTCCGACGCAGCCCAGGTCGAGGCGCTCTCGCCATGGACGTCGAGCATGAAGCGCCCGACCGGCATGGCCGAATAGCGGCAATAATGGATGACCTCGTCCCAGTTCTCGTAGCGCAGCTTGGTGACGTCCATCCGGAACGCGACCAGCACTTCGAGCGCATGGCGCGGCGACATCGCGCGCTCGGCCAGGGCATGCCGCAGATTGACGGCTTCCTTCTGCGTGTCGCCCTTGCCCAGCAATTCCGCTTCGAGCAGGTCGAGATAGCGCAGCTTCTCGTCCGCACTGAGCGTCGCGTGATCGGCGATGTCGTCGGCCGTCCTGACGAAATTATAGTATGAGAGGATCAGCGCCCGGTGACGCGGATGAATGATCCACGACGCGACCGGAAAATTCTCGTCGCGGTGGGTCTTTCCGGATCGCAGGTCGCTCGCGCTGGTCATTTA
This sequence comes from Bradyrhizobium sp., assembly GCA_036565985.1. GTDB lineage: Bacteria > Pseudomonadota > Alphaproteobacteria > Rhizobiales > Xanthobacteraceae > Bradyrhizobium. The sequence goes on along the minus strand of DATCXE010000045.1, from coordinate 7,306 downwards.
GGAACTGGCTACATTCGACTGGGTTGGCGGCATGCGCTGTTGCTCAGCGCACGCAAGGAGATCGCGTGCCCCATATAGGGGAATACGCCGCCAAAACCAATGCTGTCTGGGCTTGTCAGCCCGGCGTTGCGCCCGCCTTGAAGCCGAAAATGGGCTTTCCGCGGTGGCTTACGGGCGCGAACGCGACCTATTGCCCGTTGGTCTTGAGAACCTGGTCGCAGGCGGAGCTGATCTTGGAACGATGTTCCTTGAGACACGCCAGGATCGTGAAATCGCCCTGATCGATCACCGGGCGGCAGAACTTCTGCACGTCGCGCGTGCAAGCCTTCTGTTCCTCCGCCGTGCCGCGCTGCTGGGCGAAGGCTTGCGATGAAAGCGGGATCGACAGCAAGGTGAGTGCCAGGAGAAAATTACGCATCGTTTTCCTTCAATTCGGCAGCAAGAAAATCCTGTTCCCGATTTGCGTTTCGGCATCGCCGGGACGAATTTGCTTGGATGGCAGGCGCCGCGTAACGCAGCAATGAACACAGGACAAGCACTGGCAAATGCGGCCAAATTTGCGACGAAGTCGGAATCTTGGGCAACTAACTGTGATTTCGACACAATTTTCGCCGTTGCGCTGTTCGCGATTGACTGTTGCAGATCAGCATGCGCAAAGCTAGATGCAGCCGGACAGACCATGCGGAATTATCTTGAATTCCGCTCAGCCGCGTTCGAATGCGCGGCATTTTGTCTTTTGAACCTAAGATACTGCAGGGACACTAAATCTTCGATGCGGCGAGACGTATCTTGTGAAAGAACGTCTATTTGATGGGAAAACTCACGATGAAACTGTTTGGTTCCAGCTTGCTCGGTCGGGCACTTGCAACTGTCGGTGTCGGCGCCGCACTCATGTTGTCGGTCACCGCAAGCCATGCCCAGGCGGGAGGACCGTTTGCCGGCTTCGACGGAAACTGGTCCGGCTCGGGCACGGTCGCGCTCTCCAACGGCACCACCGAGAACATCCGCTGCAAGGCAGACTACAAGGTCAACGCCAACGGGCTCGGCCTGAAGCAAAATCTGCACTGCGCCAGCGACAGCTACAAGTTCGATCTGTCCAGCGACGTCACCAGCCAGGGCGACCGCATCTCGGGCAACTGGAGCGAGAAGAGCCGCAATATCTTCGGCAACCTGCAGGGCACCGCCGGCGGCGGCCAGATCGAAGTGTTCGTCGAGGCCTCCGGATTTGCGGCCAATCTGAATTTGCGGACCAACGGCAATAAGCAGTCGGTGCAGATCGACTCCAAGGGCGAGATCCGCGGCGTCAAGATCACGATGACCAAGACCTGATCCCCGCCCGCGTTTCAGACAGCAAATGGCAGCGCCCGGCGCTGCCATTTTTTCGTTTCATGGTCCGGTTGAACCGCCTAGCTGAATTGCCAGCACCAGTGAGCGTCGCCGCGATCGCGACGTTCGGTCACGTCGACGCGCATGATACGATCGTGCGCCAGCGCTGCTCCGACCCACAATTCGTTCCAGGCGTCGAATACCGCGGGCGACAGCGCTTCGCGTTCCGCCATCAGCCGCCACGAGGTCTGGCATACGCTTGCGCGCGGGCCTTCGAGATGCAATTCCGCGTCGTCGTCCTGCCCTCGCGACAGTCGCGCGAAGGCCTTGGCGAAACCGGCCGGCCCCGCTTCCACTCCGCCGAGCAGCGCGGCGACCTCGTCGAAGGTGTGCATTCCGACCAGCCGGGCCGCAGCGCCCGCGAGATGTCCGCCTTCCTCCGGGCCGAGCACCCTGATGGTTTCGGGCACGATCGAGGTGATGTACTCCATCGCGTAGTTGCGAAGGACCTTTTGCAGCCGCTCCTCCGGCCACGTGTTCTCGGGGAGACGCGGCGCGAGATCGGCCTGGAACGGCGGACAGCGTTCGCCGGGAGAAAACTGCAAGCGTTCCTCGGGGGCGAGATCGCGGTCCCACTCCTTGTAGTAACCTTCGAGCCCTGGCTGTCCGTCGACGGTCTGCCCGGTGCAGACGAAGCCGAGCCGCGGATTGCCGAGCACCACGCCGTTGTTGGCGTGCCATCCTTGCAGCATGGCCCGGGATACTTCCGACGGAATGCCGCAAATAGCCGTGCCCGACCAGATCCAGCGCGGCGGCGGATAGCGCACCCAGGCCTTCCGGTCGCTCTCGTAGACATACTCGACCTTCACGCCGCCGACCTGGTTCGAAAGATAGTGATACTGCGCGCAGGCGACCGCGTGCGGGAGCTTGTCGAGGCCGAGTTTCTTCAATCCGGGAAGGAAGCGCGCCAGTTGCTGCCGCCGAAAGGTGCGGAACACCACTTCGGCCGCGCGCGGCGCGCCGGCGCGCGAGACGAGCATCAGGATCAATCCGGTCAGGTAGGAATGATAGATATGCTCGACCGCGCGACAGGCGGCAGCGTCAGCGCTCTTTGCACGAACTGCCGGTTCTGCCGACGCCATCCGCCGCCCCTATTTTGAAGACTCTATTTTAAAGGCTTGGCGTGCGCGCCGGTGCCGCGAATCCTGTCCGACAGGTTGATCAGGAACATCGATGTCGGCCGCAGGATGAAGAGATCCGCGACCAGCGCCGCGATCATCGAGAACGCGCTGAGCCAGCCGAACAGGCGCAGCGACGGCAGGTCGGAGAACACGGTAACGACGAGGCCGCAGGCCAGCACCACCGTCGTCAGGATCAGCGCCGGACCGACCAGCACGGTGGCGCGCTCGACCGCCAGTTCCGGACTGATGCCCGGCTTTCGCTCCAGCCGCAGCCGGTTGAGGAAGTGGATCGTGGCGCTGAGGCCGAGGCCGAACGACACCGTCAGCGCGACCACGCTGGCGAACTGCAGCCCCTCGCCCATGATCCACAGCACCGTACCCGATGCCACCACCGGGAAAATGCCGGGCAGGATGCAGGAAAACATCACCACGACCGAGCGGAACGCGAGACCGATGAAGACCGCGACCAGCAGAAACTCGATGGTCAGGCCATGATTCAGTTTCGAGATCATGTTGGCGCTGTTGCGCGCGGCGATCGCCGACAGGCCGGTGACCGCGATTTCGAAGCCGGGATGTTCGGCGCGAATCTTGTCGAGCGCCTTGTCGAGCTTGTCGACCACGGGAAGGAGCTCGCTGGAATCGAGATCGGGAACGCGGCCCGACACCACCACCGCGTCCTGATCGGCCGAGATGAAGCGGCGGACCAGATGTTCGGGGATGACGCTGACATATTCCTTCAGCGTCGCGACGTCGTTGCTGCCGGCCTTCTCGGCGAGCCAGCGGCGCAGGGTTTCGAGCGACCAGACGTTGCCGACACCGGCCGTTTTCTCGACCATCGCGTGAACTTCGGCGATCGTCTTCAACGTATCCGGCGCATAGAGCGAGGCACCCTTGGGGAATTCGATCAGCACGTCGATCGGGTTGGCGCCGGTGAGCTTGGCGTCGAGACGGCTCGACGCCTCCACGGCCTGCCGCTTGTCCGGCACCTGATCGGCCAGACGGTAACGCGGCTCCAGCGTGGCGTAGATGTAGCCGAGGCCGGCGACGAGGACCAACGCGAGCAGGCTGAACATCCCGGGGCGGCCGACCATGCGGACCGCTATCCAGTAGCAGAAATTGCGCAGCGCCTGCACGCCGGCGTCGGCGCTCTGGAACTTGACCGCGAAGATCTTCTCGTTGCGGACGAACAGCACACCGAACACCGGAACCAGCGAGAGCACCGCTATCAACGCGATAATGGTGGCGGCAAGTCCGGCCTCGCCGAATTTCCGGATCAGTTCGGAATCGGAGAATTGCAGGGCGATGAACGATATCCCGGCGGTGCCGTGGGTCAGCACGCAGGCCGGACCCACCACCAGCACGGCGTTGGTGAACGCGGTCAATTTGTCCTGGCCCGCGATCAGTCGATCGCGCGCGGCGAAGGTGAGCTGCATCGAGTCCGAGAAGCTGATCACCATGATGAGCGGCGTCATCACGTTCAGGAACATGTTGAGATTGAAACCGGCCCAGCCGAGGCTGCCGAGCGCGAGCAGGATCGCGATGATCGGGGGAAATGCCGCGACGACCATGAACGATATCTTGCGGAAGAAGATGATCGCGATGATGCAGCCGGCCAGGATGCCGAGGATGTTGTAGGTCAGCCCGTCGCGCTTGACCGCGTTGCGGATCTCCAGCTGCATCACGGGAACGCCGGAAAGCTGGGCGTTGAGACCGCTGCCCGACAGGTCGTCGGCCATGATCTTCCGCATTTCGCCGACCACCTTGCCGAGGTCGTTCGAGGAAACGACGTTCGGTTCGAGCGACAGCACGACCAGGGCCAGCGTACCGTCCTCAGACAGCAGCTTGCCGCGAATGATCTCGTTGGCTTTGACGGTTTCGACAAACTTGTCGTAGGCCGCGCCCTCCGGCAGTTCCGGCGGGAACAGCGCCGCCGGCAGCTTGCCGGGCTCCGGCGCCTGGCGCGCCGAAAACAGCGAGACCAGGCCGCGTACGCCCTCGACCAGTTGCAGGTCGGTGACCATGTCGCGGATCTTCTCGAGATTCTCGCGCGCCAGCAGCGTCTTGCCTTCGACCACGACCAGCACGTCGAATTCGGTCGCCGGGAAACGTTTGGTGACGGCCTCGTACTGCTTGTAGTCCTTGGAATCGGAACGGAACAATTGGCTCAAGGAGTCGTCGATCTTGATCCGCTGGATCCCGAAGATCGCAGCCACGATCAGCACAACCAGAATGATCATCGACAGGATCGGCGCCTTGACCGCGATCAGCCCCATGCGCTCGAGGCCGAATGCGATGCTCTTGCCCGGCGGCGGCTCCTCGATGGCTTCGACGTGGACGCGGTTTTCGGAGTTCTTGTCGAGCATACCCTGTCCGTCCAGTTCTCACGTCGGCCTATCGGCGCAGCCTGCCTGTATTATGCAGCTTGGTTCGGGTGCACGACGCGGCTTATTCAGCCCTATCCGATCAGCGCTAACCCTTGAAATCACGCGGTAAATTAACCGGCGCCGTTTTACAGGCCCAAGCCGCATCCGGCAAGCGCGCGGGGTGAGGTAAATCGGCGCAAAGATGACGAAAATGCGCGTTAAGTCTCTGATTTGTCACACTTGCAAGAACGGTCTCGGGACGTTCTGCCGATCAAATGAGCGCTATCCCGCTGATCGAATCGCTGTTCAAGGCGCACTCCCCGTTCGCTTATGGCAGGTGCGAGTCGGCTCACAACGGTGCGGAGTGCCGCACGCAGGCGATCCGTGACGGGCTCAATCGATCGGCCTGGCGGAGATGAGCGCGGTCCCGCTTTCATCCTTCAGTGCCACACCTGTGACCTGCCGCTGCAGGCCTTCACGCACCAGCCAGGCGATCTTGAAGGCGGCTTCGTCATAGCTCAGGCCGGCGGCATGAATGTTGGACACGCAATTGCGCTTCTCATCGGTGAGGCCGATGCGCGGTGCGAAAGTCAGATAGGCGCCGAGGCTGTCGGGCGCCGACAGGCCCGGACGCTCGCCGATCAACATCGCCACCATCCGTGCGCCGAGTGCGGCGCCGATCTCGTCGCCCAGCGCCACGCGCGCGCCGGAGGCGATCACGACGTTACCCAACCCGATGCCCGCCTCCGTCAGGCGCGGGCCGAGATGGCGGACCAGTTCGACCGCGTGAATATTGACCGCCGCCGGCGACAGGCCATCGCCGATCACGATTGCCAGTTCGCTCGCGCCCTCGCCGAGCCCCGTCAGCGACTTGCGGGATGCCTGATCGAGCATGCGTCCGAGATCGGGACGGCGCAGGTAGTCGCGCCGGTCGCCCGCCTGGCTGGAAACCTGACGGGCCTGCAGGCCGAGGCCGGCCAGTCCGGCCACCAGTCGCGGGATATCGAGGGCTGTGTGCACCGCGTCGCGGGCGCGCGCGTGGTCGAGGGTAAAGGCGAGCAGCGAGTCGGTCGTCATGCTGGCGCCTGCCCGGCCGAGGCCTACGCGCGCCGGTGTCAGTTCCCGCAAATCTTCGAGCGAGCGGGACGGCGGCGCCGGCGTTTTCATGATTTTCTACTCGGCGGGGACCGAAGCCTCGCGCAGCCGGATCGAATAGTTCGACGCGTTCTGCTGGCCTCCGGACGCCGCGCGCGCGAACTTGATCAGATGATGCGCGATCATGGCCGAGGCGATCAGCCCCTCGATGTCGCCGTGGCGGAGCCGGCCGAGCGCGAACTTCCAGAACACTTTTCTGTAGTCGCCGAGGACGCCGACCTTCCAGAAGATGTTCCGGAGCATGATCAGGGCGCGCTTGATATTGGCCCAGCTTTTCTGCTCGGGGCTTACCGGCACCTTGATCCGCTGCGAATAGGTGTAATCGCATTGATGCTGGTAGCGCGCGAACAGTTTTTCCGGCTGGTAGGCGACTTCCATGCATTTTCGCCAGGACTCGACCACCTGATCGTAGGGCAACAGAAACTCGACGTTGGAATCGCGGCCGTCGTCATCGTTGACCAGCCGGCCCTCGCGCTCCAGCCGGTCCCACAGCGGCGTCTTCGGCAGCGCCTGCAGCAGATTGATCGTGAGCAGCGGAATCCGCGACTCCTCGACAAACCCCAGCAGCGCATCGCCGGTTTCCGGCTTGTCGGTGTCGAGCCCCATGATGATGCCGGAGACGACTTCCATCCCGTAGGAATTGATGGTGCGAATACCCTCCAGGATCGGGACCATCATGTTGTGGTCCTTGTGCATCGCCTTCAGGGCGTCGGGATCGGGCGTCTCGATGCCGCAGAACACCGTGACGAAGAACGCCTCGCGCATCTTCTCCAGAATTTCAGGCCGCTTGGCGATGTTCAGCGTCGCCTCGCAGGCCAGCCGCATCACGTAACCGGTCCGCTTCTGCCACTCGATGAGATGCGGCAGCAGGTCCAGCGCGGCCTTGCGGTTGCCGATGAAATTGTCGTCGACGAAATAAACGGACCCGGTGACGCCGCACTCGCGCAATTTGTCGAGTTCGGCGATGATCTGCTGCGGCGTCTTCAGGCGCGGGTTGCGGCCGTAGAGGCCGGGAATGTCGCAGAACTCGCACTGATAGGGACAACCGCTCGAATACTGGATGCTGCCGAGGAAGTACTTCCTCACTTCCGCCAGCTCGTAGGCCGGGAGCGGGAACTCGGTCATGGGGAGACGGTCTTTGGTCGTCAGCACCACCTGCTGTTCGGGGCGCGACGGATCATGCGCCAGCCGGGCGATGAGGTCATTGGTGGCGTCGCCGAGTTCGCCGACATGGAGATAGTCGAACGCGGGATAGTAATCCGGGCATGCGCTGACCGAGGG